>NZ_JAVRCB010000015.1:114015-168900 GCF_034530955.1 Nostoc sp. DedQUE05
CACTCTCATCTTTGAGTAAACCCAGCAGTGCTTCAACTACCTGTGGCGAGGCGTTGCCCAACTTGCCCAATGCATAAGCAACAGAGTTACGCACACTCACACTCTCATCTTTGAGAAAACCCAGCAGTGCTTCAACTACCTGTGGCGAGGCGTTGCTTAAGTTGCTCAATGCACAAGCAGCAGAGTAACGCACATTCTGATTCTCATCTTTGAGTAAACCCAGCAGTGCTTCATCTACCTGTGGCGAGGCGTTGCCCAAGTTGCCCAACGCATAAGCAGCAGAGTCACGCACACGCCAACTCTCATCTTTGAGTAAACCCAGCAGTGCTTTAACTAACTGTGGCGAGGCGTTGCCCAAGTTGCCCAACGCATAAGCAGCAAAGTTACGCACACTCTCACTCTCATCTTTGAGTAAACCCAGCAGTGCTTCAACTACCTGTGGCGAGGCGTTGCCCAACTTGCCTAATGCAGAAGCAGCAGAGACACACACATTCATACTCTCATCTTTGAGTAAACCCAGCAGTGCTTCAACTACCTGTAGCGAGGCGTTGCCCAACTTGCCCAATGCAGAAGCAGCAAAGTCACGCACACGCCAACTCTCATCTTTGAGTAAACCCAGCAGTGCTTCAACTACCTGTGGCGAGGCTTTGCCCAAGTTGCCTAATGCTAAAGCAGCAGAGTAACGCACATTCTGATTCTCATCTTTGAGTAAACCCAGCAGTTCTGCCAATACTTCCTGTTGTTCACCTAAAGCTACCCGATATTCTCGCAGTCGCCCTTTACCTATCAAACCTGCTGATGCTTTTAACCATTCTAGTGCTTGAGCTTGAAACTGGGTTTCATTTAAATTGCAAAGAATTTGAAAAACTTGTGATTTAACTTTCTCACCTACTAAGCGAGAATTGCTAACTTCAAGCTCAACTAATCTCTGCAAAATATCTGCGATCAAATTGCCATCAGATAATTTTAAATCTTCTGCTAAACAAGTACCTGCAAATAAAAGATTGCGGTGCAGCCATTCTTCATAAGGAGTTTCTTGTTGGAGAATTGCTTCAATAATTTTTTTCGAGTTATTTTGATTTTGTTGAGCTATTAACAGCAACAACACCTCTCGCCAGTAGGAATTGTGTAGATAATCTCCAATGTGATTTAGTACTTCGTTAAAGTCTCCTGATTGGCGATCGCGTATTTCTTCACCTGCCAAATATTCCTGAAATGTCTTATGCACAAAGGCATATCTATCTTGACCTTGTTCGTTTAATAAACCACAGCGTTCTGTAATATGGTCAACTAAGCGTTTTGCTTCCTCTTGAGCTTGATGTTTTTGAACTTGATAATTACATTCACGAATATATTGGCTTAATTGCGTAATTAGCTCATCTCTATCAATCAGCGTACCGCCTTCTTTATCGCCAGTTTCCCCTTGAGAATGAATCCAGTAAGCGAGGTGTTGCATCAATGTTTTGATATCGTCCAATTGAATATAATTCAGCTTCCGAGACTCAATGCCCTTGTTTTCATCCCAGTTAATCAATAGCGTATCAACTGCCTGTTCATAGAGTTTATGTCGCTGTCTAGGCAAATGTGCGTCATAGCGATGAATCAAAGCAATAATTGTCAGTAGTAAAGGATTGCGTGCTAATAATTTGATGCGTTTTCTGATTGAATTTTGTGGAATATTTTAATTAAAACTTGTAGATTTGGGGTTGTTTTCTCAGTAAAAGGCTTCTGTAATTCTTCTTGAACTCCCGTATCTTTGAAAAAAACCTCTACAAGTTCTCTCGCATCCTTTGGCGTACAGCGAAAAAATAAATGCTTATAATAATCTTGATTAGAATCCCACTTTTCGGCGGATTGTACGCCTGCTTTCAAAGCTTTTTCTAAGTCTGTAGGATTTAATGCACTATTGATTTTCTTAACAATTTCTGGAAATACTGCTTTTCCTACTGAGCCAGCAATAGTTAATAACTCTGCACTCATATTGCTTGGTATATATAGTTTATATACATACTACACGCTTATTAGCTTTGTCAGTCGCTGCGCGAATTTTACAACCGATTCAAGGACGGGATAATCCTGATTACCTGCAACCGTTGCTTTTTCCCATGAACAACAGCAATGAACTTATCCTACTCTTCTAAAAATCCCTAATTCTTCTTGTAAAATGTGCCTGAAAGCTTTGATTTTTCGTTTTTAGTGTTCACTCAGCTTAAGAGGTTGTTGAAAAAGTAGTTGGCTGTGATTTTAATCACATTATTACCCCCCTTAATCCCCCCTTGTAAAGGGGGGAAATAAGAAATCTTGTTCCCTCCCCTTTCCAAGGGGAGGGTTAGGGTGGGGTAAAACTGACGCGGAAAACCAAGTGAGTAAGCTATTTCTGGCGATGCCTACGGCTGGCTACGCCTACGCATTTGTTACTTTGGCGATCGCATTTGTTGCTTTTGCGAACTCATTTGTTACTTTTGCGATCGCATTTGTTATTTCGGCATATTTTAGCCAATAGGCGCTACTTCTGCATATTCCGCTTCATTTGCTCTAACTCATCCTGAGTTTCCCAGCTACGGAACTTCTCTTCTAAGTCATCAAAACCACTAGAAAAATTGCTAGTTTGATTTGACCAGCCAATGGTTTCCGAACGCTGCTGGGTTTGCGCTTTCGCACGGGCTGTTTGTGCTTCGGCAGCTTTAGCTTGCACTTCTTGTCGCCGTTGCTGAATTTTTTTCAGTAATTCTTGAGATTGGTTAATGCGTTCTTTCAGCCCTTGCATGTGTCCCCAGCGCTGATTTCCTTCGCGCAACAGGGCTGCTTCTCGCTCACCCGCCGCCGCTGCCAAATCCTCTCTATTAGCGTTTTTGGCTTTTTGAATGCGGATATGCCAACGCTGAATTTCTTGCGCGGTGGAAAGAATTTCTTCTTGCGATCGCTTCTCTTGTAATTTTAAATCTGCGATTAACTTTAATGTGTCTTCTTCTTGCTCACGCAGCTGTTCTAGCAGCGCCTCTAACTCCAAATGTGGATTGTTACGCAAGAATTCTTCTAAACGGTTTTCTAGAAACCGACTCAAATCATCAAATAATCCCACTGCTAGAACTCCAGAGATCGGGTGCGTGACTATTTTATTGTAGTAGTCAGGTGCACTTCTGGGTGTTAGTTAGATTTCAAAGTTGGGAAGAATGTATTTGGTGAAACTACGCAAATAACCCTGACTTACAAAATAAGGCTTTAATCAGTATGAGTTCTGATTTTCAACCACCACCTAAGAGCTTGTCCATACTAGCTACTGTAGGAGGAGTCGTTACCGCTGCGATCGCGATCGCACTTTTAAATGGTTGGTCTAAGCAACTTTCCAATACTTCTATAAAAAAACCTGAAATATCAACATCCCCAACTGCTTTACAACCAGAGAAACCCCAACCCTCTGTCTTTGGTGTCAAAGATGCTGAAATAGTTGCCAGCCTTGATGCTAAATCCGTAGTTTTGCCAGGTCAACCGATTCCTAAGAATCAATTAACAGTAGCCATAATTCCATACGTTGCTCCTGGAGTTGGAAAATTAACCCCAGAAGAAATGACAACGGCGCGTCAAGCTTGGTCATACTTCCAGCGCAACTGGAACGATGAAACCGGCTTGATCAATTCCGTTGATGGCTTTGCCTCAATAAGTATGTGGGATCAGACAGCAGCGATCGCAGCTTTAGTCAGTGCTAAAGAACTCAATATCGTGCCTGCGGCTGAATTTGAAGCCAAAATGAGCAAAATGTTGAATACACTGGCGTCAATGCCTTTGTATAAAGGAGAACTACCCAACAAGGTTTACAATGCGAAAACTCTCGTACCTGTTAATTATGGTCAACTAGATAAACGGGAAGAAATTGGCTGGTCAGCCATCGATTTAGGAAGAATGGCAATCTGGCTGAAGATTGTCGAGGCAAAGTATCCAGAAATGCGATCGCAAACAGCAGCAGTTTGGAAACACTGGCAAGTCAAGCGTCTGACGACAAATGGCCAAATGTATGGTACTGCTGTCATCAAAGGCAAAGAACAATACAATCAAGAAGGTCGCTTGGGCTATGAGAATTATGCTGCTTATGGTTTGAAGCTTTGGGGCTTGAATGTTAATAAAGCTTTAGATTATCAGTCCCATACTGCCTTTGTCGATCTTTACGGACAGGGAATTCCTTACGACAAACGAGACTATAAAAACTCTGGAGCCAATAACTACGTTCTTAGCGAACCCTATATCTTGGATGGCATCGAAACTGGGTTTCAAGCTTTGCCTAAAGCTTATGCCGATCGGATTTTAGCTGCCCAAGCCGCGCGTTATGAAGCGACAAAACAATTAACCGCCGTCACCGAAGATAACTTAGATCGCGCGCCATACTTTGTTTACAGCAGCCTATTTGTCAACGGAGAACCTTGGGCAACGATCGCGGATACCAGAGAACAGCACAACAATTTGCGATTCCTCAGTGCGAAAGCTGCGATCGGCTGGCATGTGCTTTATAACACTGCTTATACCCGTCAGTTATTTGATTTTGTTCAAGGCAATCTTAAGTCTCAAGATGGCTGGTACAACGGCTTTTATGAGTCTCTGCGTCAGCCGAATAAAACTCTCACTGCTAACAATAATGGTGTAATTCTGGAAAGCTTACTGTATAAGCAAGTTGGGCAGCCACTTACTGTTTGGGCAGGAGTCAGGAGTTATAAGTCAACCGAGAAGACTATAAAAAGACCGTAATACCAATTCAAAATTCACGCATTCAAAATTAGGAAAGGTAGACAGAACAAAGGTTTGGGAATATGTATCTGTCGCATTCTTTTTTTAAATTGGTATAACTTATTTCATGTCCGCGAGCATACTCCTCCTCAATCCTCTATTTGCTACAGTGGGAGACGGGTATTGCCCACTCAAAATAAATCGCAGAAAAAAACCCCTAGCATTTCTACTAGGGGTGAGAAATAATACCATTTCACTTGATGTTTGTCTGAGATGACCCTGTTTGTGCCTCTGCTCTACGCAAGAGGCTGGAGTGTTTCTCAAATATTACAGTAAAAAGCGATCGGGTATAAAATTAGCCAACATTTGCCAAGAGCAATTCTCGTTTTTCTGATTTTTGTACTCTCACTTGAGAGTCATCATCAACATCAATCAGGGCTGTGTCTCCATCTGTAATTTCACCAGATAGCATTGCTTCGGCGAGAGAATCTTCTAAGAGGCGCATAATTGCCCGACGTAATGGCCTAGCACCGTAGCTGGGGTTATAACCTTCTTGTACCACAAGCTCTTTGAAGCGATCGCTAACTTCTAGGATAATTCCCTTTTCTGTCAAGCGGCTAGCAACATCGCGAAGCATAATTTCGGCGATTTGCTTAACTTCATCCTTGGAAAGCTGGGTGAAGACGATAATCTCATCAAGACGGTTCAGGAACTCAGGACGGAAGTAAGCTTTCAATTCCTCATTTACCAAGGTGCGGATGCGGTTATAACTAGCGTCGGCTTGAGTGTCGAAGTCAAAGCCTAAACCACTACCGCCTTTTTCAATCACCTTGGAACCGATGTTAGAAGTCAAAATGATCAGCGTGTTCTTGAAGTCCACTTTCCGACCTTTGGCATCGGTAAGATGACCGTCATCCAAGAGTTGCAGCAGCATATTGAATACATCGGGGTGTGCTTTTTCGATTTCGTCGAATAGCAGCACTGTGTAAGGTTTCCGCCGCACAGCTTCTGTAAGCTGTCCGCCTTCGTCGTATCCTACATAACCAGGAGGCGAACCAATTAGCTTGGCGACGGTGTGACTTTCCATGTATTCGGACATATCTAGCCGAATCATCGAGTCTTCCGCACCGAAGAAGTAGGAAGCTAGTGCTTTCGCCAATTCTGTTTTCCCAACGCCAGTCGGGCCAGAGAAGATAAAGCTCGCAATGGGACGATTGGGATTTTTCAAACCAACGCGGGCGCGACGGATACCGCGAGCTACAGCCGTGACTGCTTGCTCTTGTCCGATGAGCCGCTGATGCAGAGTATCTTCTAAATGCAAGAGCAACTCTGACTCAGATTCAGTGAGTTTGTTGACTGGTACGCCAGTCCAAGAGGCAACGATTTGGGCAATGTCTTCTTCGTCAACTACAGTCGAGTTGACAGGTTGCTCGTTTGCTGTAAAGGTTGCTTGCAGTTGTTCTGCGAGTTTTAACTCTTGGTCGCGCAGTTGTGTAGCTTTGTCAAAATCTTGGACTCTGACTGCTGCTTCTTTCTCTTTGGTAACGCCAGCGAGTTCGCGCTTAAGTTCTTTATTGGGAGAACTTTGGGAGTTCCGCAAACGAACGCGAGAACCAGCTTCATCAATCAAGTCTATTGCCTTATCTGGCAAGAAGCGATCGCTAATATAGCGGTCTGATAATTCTGCGGCGGCCACAAGTGCTGAATCCAAAATTGTGACTTTGTGGTGTTGTTCATAAGCACCGCGCAAGCCGTAGAGAATTTGTACGGTTTCCTCTACCGATGGTTCCCCGACCTGAATCGGTTGGAAACGACGCTCTAGGGCGGCATCGCGCTCAATATGCTTCCGATACTCATCGAGGGTAGTTGCGCCGATGCACTGGAGTTCTCCTCGTGCTAAGGCAGGTTTAAGGATGTTGGCTGCATCCAAGCCACCTTCTGTACCACCAGCGCCAACCAAGGTGTGAATTTCGTCAATCACCAGGATGATATTGCCCACAGTGCGGACTTCTTCCACAACTTTTTTGATGCGTTCTTCAAAATCGCCACGGAAGCGAGTTCCAGCTACCAATGACCCCATATCGAGGCTGATAACTTGCTTGTCTTGTAAGCTTTCAGGAACATCCTGATTGATAATACGTTGAGCTAGACCTTCTGCGATCGCAGTTTTACCAACTCCTGGTTCCCCAATCAACACTGGGTTATTCTTGGTGCGGCGACCGAGAATTTGGATCGCCCGCTCAATTTCTTTCTGGCGACCAACTACGGGGTCAAGTCTGCCTTCTTGGGCTAATTTGGTCAAATTTCTGCCAAACTCTTCCATTGTTAGCGGTTGGGTGCGCTTCTGATTACCACTACCAGCAAAAGCTGGTGCATTTTCACCCAAACGGCGAACTATGGCAGTGCGGACACTCTTGAAGTCAACCCCTAGATTTTGTAATACTTTGGCGGCGACACCTTCACCAGCCTCGGTTAATCCTAAGAGTAAGTGTTCAGTATTGATGTAATTCTGTCCCAAACTATGAGCTTCTTTAAACGATTGCTCGAAGAGGCTTTTTACTTTAGGAGTAAAAGGAATTTCTGGTGGTACAAAGCCAGAACCCCTACCAATAATTTTTTCTACCTCGCGACGTGCATCTTTGAGGGTAACGCCTAATTCAGCTAGCACTTTAGCAGCAACCCCAGTTCCTTCTCCCATCAAACCCAGGAGAATTTGTTCTGTTCCTACAAAGTTGTGTCCCAGGCGACGGGCTTCCTCCTGAGCTAACATAATTACTCTAATGGCTTCGGAAGTGAAGTGTTCAAACATAATGGGTTCTTGCTCCCTCGCTGCTTGGACTTTGGGTGAGATAAAATTCACCCTCATCTAAAGTTTTTTGTATTTTCTTAAGAACAATGTAACTTTATTTAAAGTTAAGTGGCAGTGGTGAGAGCCGTAAGACATCAGGTGTACTTGCCGTCTAGTAGGAGTGCTGAGTGTAGTACGGGGAAAGTCAGAAGTTGCAAAGTTGACAGTTAAACTTTCGGTATTTGACAATTTTCTTTTGTCTGTTCTGTTTTCCACTGTCAGCTAAACTTAAAATTCAGGACTTAGCACTCTAAACTCAGGACTGACAATGACTGAAGCAACGGCTGGGAAAGACCAACAACATCCACTTTATAACCGCGATCGCCCCCTTATTGATATTTTACTCGCTCAAGAGGCAACAGACTATAACTTAGCAGAATTGGCTAGGCTGCGAATGCGTTATCAAGGGTTTCCAGGGGCGAGAGACATTCAAAAAGACCTAGATAAAGTCTTGCAGCAGTGGGGTTTAACCGAAGCCGAGCTTTTTGAGAAAACTCGTCAAATTCACGATTTGGGGGGAATTTACAAAAGCCGTGGCAAGAAAGACGAACAGGATTGGAATTAGTTATGGGGAATTGGGCATTGGGAATTGGGCATTGGGAATTTTGCGATCGCTATCTCGTTTCCAGAACCAGATGAGTTTAGGCAAAATCGATTCTGGCGATCGCTTCCTCAATATAAAAAAATACTGCTTGAACTAGGTAGGATGAAATCTACACAAGCCTTTTAGCTATACATAATGAATATTACTTATTCTATGTATCGATCTCTTCTGCCTACGGACAAACTATAAATAAAGGACAGTCAGCCTTTAGGAAGGTTTTGTTAAATAGGTTGCCCATCAAATCACACAGAATTCCTGGACTTTTTATAGGGAAAACCACAGTCAGGACGGAAGCATAATTTCAAAGACTTAATTTGCATCCCATGACCAAGCTGTGAGAATTTAAGATATCAACACAGGGAAATCTAGTTATGTCTGCGTTGGATATACACATGTAGTTGAGGCTGTCCTGTGTCACTCAATACAGTTCGGTTAAAGGTGAAAGGGTAAAGGGGAAAGGTTTTGAATACATCCTTTCCCCTTTACCCGCAAACCCATTCCCCAGACCAAAGGGAAAGTGAAAAATGCTTATCCGAACCGTATTGCCGTGTCACTCACTAATAATAATTTCGCATCAGTTAAGGGTCTTTCCATCTTGGTGTATTCATTTTTTGACTTGCACCGTTGAAGGTGTTATTGCCTACCTCATAAGCGAGGAATGTATTTTATTACTAAGGATAGTTTTGAGTTGAACCAACTCGTATTTAATATAACAAGTACTGAAGAATCAACTTTGTCAGCGATTAATCTTTCCCCTGCGACCAAGGAGTAATTATGGTTTTAAGTCAATATCAACGTGCTGTAGGCGTATTTACTCATCGGATAGATGCAGAACAGGCAATACATGAGTTGAGAGCTTCTGGCTTGGCAATGGAGAAAGTATCTATACTTGTACAAAATTCAGATCGCAATCATGAGATTGCCGATAATAAAGTTAAAGAGGACACTGGTGATAAAGCTGACGAAGGTGCAACAGTAGGAGGGCTTTCAGGAGGCGCTGTTGGTGGGTTAACTGGTTTATTAGTGGGTCTTGGGACTTTAGCAATCCCTGGAATTGGCCCAATAATGCTGGCTGGGGCAGCGGCAACTGCTTTGGTTACAACCCTTGTTGGCGCAAGTATTGGTGCTGCCACTGGGACTTTTGCTGGTGCATTAGTTGGTTGGGGAATGTCGTCAGAGCAAGCTAGAGCATATAACGAGCGAGTAGAGGAGGGACACTATTTAATAATTGTGGATTGTACATCTTTTGAAATTGCTAAAGTACAAGAAATACTACAGCGTTGGGGTATTGAAGAGTTTGGCATTTACGAGCATCTCAACAGTGAATATGAAACTACAAATTCTCTGACCACAACGACTTCTGCTACTGCCATTCCTAGTAAAATTGGGATGATGTCTAAGTATAGCGTTAGTTGCTTTAATAGCATAGATAATGCTGAAGCGGCAATTAAGGATATGTGTATCGCAGGTTTTTCAGTAAACCAGATTTCCTTAATTTGTAAAGACTTTTCTCAATTGGTTGTGCCAATAGGCATTAATTTAAGTGAACGCTTTGACGCTATGAGGTTAGGAATAGCAGATGAGTGGGCACGCTTTTATAATGAGCAAATAGAGCAAGGCAATTACATACTTATCGTTAGTGGCACAGAGCGCGAGCAAGATATAGCTAGGTCTATTCTGTGCAATTATGGGGTTCAAGAGTCTCAAATTTATGACCCAATGTTAATTCGCTCTTAAAAGCGGCTGCTGTCATGAAAGGGAGCAAACTTATTTAAGTTTTGGAAGATACAGCAGAATTCAGAATGGGCTAAACGCCCCGCTACTGCTAACAGAATTCAGGAGTAAAACACAATACAGTCCAGAATTCGACACCAATAACCCTTAACCCAAGCGTATTGGAGTAAAACACGCTTTATATCTGGGTAACAGATTTAGCTTGTGTAGGTCACCAACTTGAAATCTGCTGTATCAATAAGCAATGGGTTTTGCAGCCTGAAAACTCTACTGTGCAAAGAATCGACACCAATCAACAAAATTATACGGTTTTCAAGGTTATGGCGAGTGGTGTCGATGAGCTTCAATATATTCACCTGACAGTAAAATATCTTACTTAAAATTTTCAACAGTTTGGCTTTGCTCAGGGTCAGCAGTGAGCGAAGCCGAAGGGTCAACCTGTATTGCCTCTTTCCCCGTCTCCAGTTGCTCTCGTTGCTTGCCGTACTCCCGTAGCTGCTTCAAAAGGTTTTCTTGGGATGAGTTCGGGATAGACGGACTAGGAGTTGATTGAAGGTCGGTATCGGTACTTGCAAAATTAGCCGCTGAAGGATTATTTTCGTAGACTGGTAGCGACTTGTCATTAAACATAGCCTGTTGGGTTGGTGCTGGGGTAGGAATTAGATTCTTTGGTTTGCTCACAGCAGCTTTTACCGAATCTAGAGTAGTAGCAACTTGCACTTGTTGCTGCATCTGTTGTGTAGAAGATACTAAACCACTTAAACCATTCACCAATTGCCGCAGATTTTTACGGAAATTGGGATCGCCTGTCAATTCATCTAAATCAGATGTAATTTTTTGGGTATTTTCAAAGGTTACTCGTGCTGAATCTAAAGTTTGTTGCAGCAACACCGCATTCTTGGGATCGTTTAAGCCTTTAGAAGCATCACGTAAATTAGCAGAGGCTTGGGCGGCATTTGCTGAGAGCGTTTCTAAATTGTTGAGTAATTGTCCTTGAGTCAATCGATTGACAGCTGGTGATAAGCTACTGACTGTAACACGCAATTGGTTGCTGGTTTCGGTGATATTGTTCAACGCACCAACCAGTGTTGACCGATTTGTTGTCACCAAATTATCCAGGTTGTTCAGCAATCGATTTGCTTGAGTTGCAGTTGCACCGAATTTATTTACTGTTTGATTTGCGGATGCATTAAGTTGGTTTGTCGCCCGTTGCACTGAATTAGCCGTAGCAGAAAAGGTATTAAGTTGTAGTTGTAAGCTTTTGGTCAAACCTTGTAAATCCTGACTTAGCTCAGTAAAACTGGATGCTGCGCCTGTGGTAGTTTCTAGAACCCTATTGACATTTCTATAAAATTTTGGATCGTTGTATGCACCAGCTAGCTCAGTTGAACTGCGAATTAGTGCATCAACACTAATGCCAACCTGACCTTTTAACCGAGAGCCATTACAGACTATGAGACTGGTATCACAACTTTTATCTAGGGGTTTAGCAAGTACAGCCCCAGGAGGTAAGGTTGTTCTTGGTGTAATGTCAATAATACTTTCGCTAATTAATCCGCTTTGATTAGCTTCCACCACTACATTACGGGGAATAATTAAGTCAGTTTGGGCAATTTCAATCACTACATCAATAGCATTTGCCCCTGGTCGAACCTGGGAAATAGTTCCTACCTTAACGCCACGATAGCGAACTGCTGCTCCCTTTTGCATTCCGCCAGCGTTGGCAAATTCTACAATAATTTTGTATGAACGGCCAGCAGCAGTGAATCTATTTAACCACAGAAAGAGTAATCCAAATACCCCTAGTCCTAGCAGGAGTAATAACCCCACAGAACCTTCTCTAAATGTTCGCCCAGACGCGAAGCGACTTGTCATAAGACCTCGCATTTTTTTGCCTCCACCAACAACCAATAACCAATTAGGAGTTAAAAGTTAGGAGTTAGTAGTTAAATTTAACTTTTTACTCCTGGCTTTTAAGTTTCTAGCCGGCGACTTTAATCGGGCCTTGAACACTTCCACTGATAAATTGTCTGATCAAGGGATCTTCTGTGTTGTATATTTCACTAACTGTACCTTGCCACTGCACTTTACCTTCATAGAGAAATATAAGTCTATCAGATGTACGACGGATAGTGCTGTCTTGGTGGGTAACAACAGCATAAGTACTACAAACTCCATGTAAACATTGCAAGTAACGGATTAAATCTTCGATGACTGTCGAGGCAATGGGATCGAGTCCAGCTGTTGGTTCGTCGTATAGTAGAACTTCTGGCCCTTCATTGGGATTATCAGGGTTAGACATAATCGCACGGGCAAAACTTACCCGTTTGCGCATTCCCCCGGAAAGTTCGGCTGGGTAGAGGTCGCCTATTTCTGGCAAACCTACCATCTCCAATTTTTCGTTTACCAAATCTCGGATGCGCGATCGCCGCAGCTTTGAATTTTGATAAAGTAAAAATCCCACATTCTCTTCCACTGTCAGCGAATCGAATAGCGCCGCCTGCTGAAACACCATACCAATGCCAATTTGCTGGCCGCCATCCTCAATCAAACCCTCTCGCCGCACTCCTTGCACATAAATTTCTCCTTCATCAGGACTAAGTAACCCCGCTATTACTCGTAAGATAGTTGATTTCCCAGTCCCTGATGGCCCAATAATACCCAGTGCTTCTCCCCGGTAAATGGTCAAGTCTACATTATCTAGAACTTTATGGCTACCAAAGGACTTAGAAACACCTTTCAGTTCAATCAATGGTTCAGTCATTAGTTATTTAGTCACTTGTACTGAGCGACTCGTGCCGAGCGGAGCCGAGGTAAGCCGAAGTATTGGTCATCGATCGTTGGTCATTAGTCAGTAGAAAATAAACAAATGACTACTGAGAACTAACAAAGGACAAATATGCCCAATAGTGATTTGATGGTGATTGGTAGGACATTGTATAGTGTATTATAAGTACATAATTAGCATTCTGATTAGAGTCAACTTTATTTTTTTAGCATAATATTTAGTTACTGACGATGTTTATCGTCTCAAAATACCCTCAATGCAAGGCTGAGGAAGACACCGTAGTAATTAAACATCTCAGTGATGTGAAAAAAAGATTTCAGTTTTCTGTAGACATCAGCAAAGTCATTTAGATATTATTAATATCCTGCTTAACTTTATAACGATTCAGGTTGATACAAAATATAAAAATCAAATTTAAGTTGTGAAAATCAAAAGGTTCAGACTTGCTATTTTTTATATAAGTCACAAACCTTGTTTTTCATTAATTATGAACTATGGTTATCAAAAAATGAGCTTCCTGCTATCCAAAGTTATTGTACTTAGCAGAATTATTAAATAATTGGAAAGATTAATAGTGTTACTCACCAATGGATTTGGCAAAGTCAAAAATTATTTACTAAAATTGTAACAATTAGTTAAAAATCAAAATAAAAATTATGAGTAGCCAATTAGAACAGTTTGCAAGTGATAATTCCTCTGGTATTTGTCCTGAAGCACTGGAATATATGATTAGGGCAAATCAAGGTAGTGTTCCAGCTTATGGAAATGATGAATGGACTCAAAAAGCAACAGATTATTTTCGGGATCTCTTTGAAATTGATTGTGAAGTATTTTTTACCTTTAACGGTACAGCCGCAAATTCTTTATCTTTAGCTGCTCTTTGTCAGTCATATCATAGCGTCATTTGCCATGAGACATCTCACATAGAAACAGATGAATGTGGCGCACCGGAATTTGCATCTAATGGTTCTAAATTGTTACTTGCTCACGGTAAGAATGGCAAATTAACATCAGAGTCTATAGAGTCAATTGTCACCAAACGTACTGACATTCATTATCCCAAACCTAAAGTTATTAGCATTACACAATCAACTGAATTAGGGACTTTATATTCTATTGAAGAACTTTTAAGTATTAAAGAAGTTGCAAACAAATATAACTTAAAACTTCACATGGATGGCGCTCGTTTTGCCAATGCAGTTGCCGCTATGAATAAAAGTCCTGCTGAAATTACTTGGAAAACTGGAGTGGATGTGTTGTGTTTTTGTGGTACCAAGAATGGAATGGCATTAGGTGAAGCTATTCTTTTCTTCAATAAAGCGCTAGCAGAAGATTTTGATTATCGATGCAAGCAAGCAGGCCAGCTAGCTTCAAAAATGCGATTTATTTCGGCTCCTTGGTTGGGTTTATTAGAAACTGGTGCTTGGCTAAAAAATGCTAGACATGCCAATCAATGTGCTGAATACTTAGAAAATCAACTATTAAACATAGAAGGTGTTGACTTGATGTTTCCTAGACAAGCCAACGCTGTATTTGTAAAATTACCTGAAGAAGTCATTCACAGTTTAAAAGCCAAAAACTGGCAGTTTTATACATTTATTGGTGTGGGAGGAGTACGTTTTATGTGTTCTTGGAACACTACTCAATCAAGGATTGATGAGTTGATTGGTGATATTAAAAACGCAACAAGAAATGGCTAAAAGGGGAAGGTGGGGCCCCCTCTGGGGATAAGGGGCGGGGGTAAAGGGGAAAGGGATAGAATTAATTTTCCCCTTACCCTTTAACGTTTCCCCAATATGTTGCAAAATTTACTTTTGAAATATGTCTTATAAGTAATCAAGCAGACATAATATTACTTATTGACAAAAATTAAATATGGAAAATCTCAAACAATGAAATAAGTACAGTAATCCTAAAATTTAATACGATTCAGTTAAGGGTCATTGGTGTAAATAATTGGTCTTTCAAGACGCGATAAATCGCGTCTTGAAATGAGGGTTTTATTGCTCATTTTCAACTGTATTATCCTAAAATTGCAAATTGTTTCAGTTGATTATAACTGATAGTGTTAGCGCTTACTTGGTATATAACTTCAACTGCAATTTTGATTGTTGCCACAAGCCTAAATGCTTATTCTTAGCATTAGCTTCTGCAATTAAAAATTGGGTTTTGCTCTCATAGCAATTTTGTAAAGATTCTTGATCAACGACGGCATTACCTGACTCTACGAGAAGAAGATTTACTGACCGATTATCTACAAACACTTCACCTGCTGGACGAGCACTTTTAAGTTGTTCTGTGGTTCTAATCACAACAGGAGTTTGAAGTGGTAATAGCTGTTTTAGCCTTTGTGTTGCTGCTAAACCATAGCGCTTGTCAGTTGCCTCTGGTGCATTAATACACGCTAACTTGACTATAGTTGTTTGTCCTGCATTATCTTTAACCAAAATAGTGTTTCCGTCTGTAACACCAACTACTGTACCTAGCACCAACATTAGTTGCAGTAATTCCATCATTTTATATATAATATTTTATGCACAAATAGAATTTTATTTCGGTGCTTAGGTTACTAGTGTGATTTAGCTCACAAGTTGCAAATAAAAATAAAATTAAAAGCAAAGTTAATAAATATTATGATTGCTAAAAACTGACGTTTATATCAATCAAAACTTCATTTAATGACCACAGTTAATTGAACACTCACAGTAGTTTCGGTCAAGAGGTTAGAAGAGATTAACAGTTCCCCATTATGAGCATTGACTCTTTTCAAAGTCAACTCCACAGATTTACAAATTATCATTGTATTTGAAGAGTTTTAACTTCTAAATCCTAATTTTGTTTGTATGCCAGAACAACAGCAGTGGACTATAACAGCAACTGAACAACCACCAGAGTGGTTTATCCAAGCAGTGAAACAGTATACACCTGCCTCAAGTGGACTGTATGCAGCGCAGTTGTTGTGGCAACGGGGTATTAAAGATCGTCAACAATTAACAGCTTTTATCAACTATAAAGCTTATCAACCAGCAAGTCCCTTCGAGTTTGGGCAAGAAATGCATCTGGCGATCGCACGGTTGCGACAAGCATATAATACTAAAGAAAAAATTGCCATTTGGGGAGATTTCGATGCTGATGGCATTACCTCTACATCGGTACTTTGGGATGGATTGGGGCAGTTTTTTGCTCAAAATACTCAGTTAGTTTACTACATTCCCAATCGTCTGAAAGAATCCCACGGACTTAATAATCAAGGGATTGATAACTTAGCAAAAGAAGGTTGCAAATTAATAGTTACTTGCGATACAGGTAGCACAAACATTGAAGAAATTATCTATGCCAAACAGCTAGGTATAGATGTAATAGTTACAGACCATCACACTTTACCAGCCGAACGCCCACCCGTCGCAGCGATTATCAATCCCCGTTATTTTCCAAAGGAACATCAGTTATTTAATCTTTCTGGGGTGGCGGTAGCTTATAAGTTGGTGGAAGCGCTATATCAAAGTCTGCCCAATGTTGCTAAATATCCGTTAGAGGATTTATTAGATTTAGTTGCAGTTGGATTAATTGCTGACTTAGTGCAATTAAGTGGAGATTGCCGCTACTTGGCACAGATGGGAATTCAACGACTGCAAGAAGATTTTAAACAGCCAGCAGCAGCGCGACGGCGGCCAGGGGTGGGAAGATTATTAGAATTGTGCCAGAAAAGTGGCGATCGCCCCACAGATATTTCTTTTGGTTTGGGGCCGAGAATTAACGCCGTTAGTCGCATCCAAGGTGATGCCAGTTTTTGCGTGGAATTATTAACTAGTCGGGATGTCAAACGTTGTAACGAACTAGCCGAAGTTACAGAACTCGCCAACGCCCGCCGCAAATCTTTACAAAAAGATGTGCAGGCACAAGTAGCGCAAAAACTTACTCAATTAGACTTATCAACCACCAGCGTCATTGTCTTAGAAGATGCCCAATGGCCTGCGGGTGTATTGGGCTTAGTTGCGGGACAGGTAGCACAAGAAACTGGACGCCCGACGATTTTGTTGAGTACGGAAGGGGCAGGGGAAGCAGGGGAGCAGGGGAGCAGGGGAGCAGGGGAAGCAGGGGGAGAAATTACTTCTTTATCTTCTAACTCAGAACTCAGAACTCAGAACTCAGAACTCATCTTAGCTCGTGGTTCCGCTCGTTCGGTGAATTCTGTCGATTTATACCAGCTGGTGAAAGAGCAAGCACATTTGTTACATCGCTTTGGGGGACATCCCTTTGCAGCTGGTTTGAGTTTGTTGGTGGAGAATATTCCTTTATTTACAGCAGCGATTAATCAGCAGTTGCGGCAATCTTTAGGTAGTACAACTCTAACGCCAACCGTGCAAGCAGACTTGACGGTAACAGTAGCCGACTTGGGGAAAGAGTTATTTTTGGAACTGAAACTGTTAGAACCTTGTGGAATGGGTAATCCTGTTCCGAAATTGCTAATTCAAAACTGCTGGTTTGAAAATTCTTGGCATCGCAATCAGCAGGATTGGCAGGGGAAAAAGGTACAGTACATTAAAGCTGAGTTTGATATTCGGGATGACTCTACCAGAAATGCTTTTCCTGGTTTATGGTGGGGACACTACAAAGATGAATTGCCTATAGGAAGATGTGATTGCATAGCAGAACTAGACTACAACACCTTCAAAAAACGTTATGAAATCAGATTGATTGCCGTGCGTTCTTCTGCTAACTCAGCACTCAACACTCAGCTATCGCTAACACCCTTCATCCTAGACTTACGGAATCAGGAACACTCAGCAACTCAACATTCAGGACTAATTATTGAAGATTGTCCCACGAATTGGGATGATTTACGTATGTGGTTGCGGCGATGTTTGGCAATCAGCCGCTCTACGTCTGGGCTTGAGAATCAGCAACAATTAGCGATCGCTTGGTCTAAACCTAAGCATCAACCACCCAATCAAATTTGGCTGACTCTTGTCGGAATTGCCAAATATCTCAGTCGCACAAATCAACTAGTTACCCGCAGACAACTTTTAGAGAAAATTGGCATCAGCGATCAAACCTTACTTGTCGGCATCAAAACTTTAAAATACTTAGGGTTCACAGTTCAACGACAAGACCGTTCTTTACAAATTAGTTGGAATCCAAACGATAGTGCCGAAAACCTTGCTGAGGAAGCAGTTGCACGATTTTTAGCTGCTGTTCGAGAAGAACAATTTCAGCAACAGTATTTTGCGGAAGTTCCTTTATCTACGATTGTGGCGATCGCCAGCTATGACAGTAAATAATTTAAAGGGTTTATAGCGTTCGCTACACAGCCTCTTTCCCTCTGCTCCTCGGTCACTGAGCGTAGCCGTTGGCGAAGCCTCTCGTAGAGAAGTGCTGCTCCCCTGCCCCGGTTACTGAGCGGAGTCGAAGTATGCCCCCCTGCTCCCCTGCGGTCTAAATGATAAGTCTTCAGCAGGACACTATATGAGTCCTATCGGGTGTCATCCCTGAAGTTACAGAGGTGTACCAGAAGGCTGTTGCAACCTATTGTTACTGTTAACAGTTTTTGTTTCTACAAAACTTTCTCGACCTGTAATCAATCTAGAGCGGCGATTACGAGTAATATAATTCCATCCCCACTGAATTGCTACTACTACTTTAGTGTCAAACTCGATTAAGAAGTAGATGTGAATTACTAGCCAAAAGAGCCAAGCAATGAAACCTTTGAGTTTGACTAAGCCTAAATCTACAACAGCTAAATTTTGCCCAATCATCGCCAAAGTACCCACGTCATTGTAACGAAATTGTGGCAAAGTCTCACCTTGCAACCTGCGTTTAATGAGTTTAGCTACATACTCTCCTTGTTGTTTGGCTACAGGTGCAACACCAGGTAAGGGTTTACCATTTTGATGGGAAAAGTTGCCTAAATCTCCCACTACAAAAATGTTGTTATAACCCTTGATAGACAAGTCCGGTTCTACAATCACACGTCCGTCGCGATCGCACTCTACACCTGTACTTTTTGCTAGGGCTTTCCCCATAGGCGAACCTTGAACACCTGCTGCCCACAAGATAGTTTTTGAGGTAATTTCTGTCAATTCATCGCCTCGCTTGAAAGTAACGATGTTACCTTCAATATTTGTCACTCTGGTGTTGGTGTAGACAGCCACACCCAACTTTTGCAAAGATTCTGCTGCTACTTTCGATAATTCTGGTGAAATGTGTGGGAGGATGCGAGCGCCACCTTGCAATAGTACAATTCTCGCTTCTGAAGTATTGATGCTGCGGAAATCTTCTGTGAGAGTTTGGTATGCTAATTCTGCGATCGCGCCGGATAATTCTACACCTGTGGGCCCGCCCCCCACAATCACAAAAGTCAACAAAGCACGGCGTTTTTCTGGATCGGTTTCTTTTTCTGCCGCTTCAAATGCCGAAAATATCTGGCGACGCATTTCTATAGCATCTTCAACAGTTTTCAAGCCAGGAGCAAATTCTTTCCAGTTATCTTTACCAAAATAGGAATGGTTAACACCTGTGGCGACAATCAATGTGTCATAAGGTACTACTTCATCACCCAAAATAACTTGTTGTGCTTTTGGATCGATATCATTTACCTTTCCCAACAACACTTTTGTATTCTTGCTTTTGCTGAATACAGATCGCAATGGTGCAGAAATATCAGCAGGTGATAGCGTACCTGTGGCAACTTGATATAAAAGCGGCTGAAATAGGTGAAAGTTACGTTTATCAATGAGAGTAACATTTACATTTGCTTTCTTCAAAGCTTTTGCTGTATACAGTCCACCAAAGCCGCCACCAACAATAACAACCCGATGTGGTGCATTCTTTTCAAGTGAGACTTCCATAAGAAATATTTCCTTGTGTTAAGAAGTTGTAACTATTCTTAACAAAGATGTAACAGCATTATGATAGTGGTTGCTGTCTATTTAGAACAATTGAAAAAATGATGAAAGTAGTCAAAGTTAGTTTTTATATCAAGTCCGGCTAATTTAGTTATGATTCCCACAGTCATCGCACCCCACCCCCAACCCCTCCCCGCTTGCGGGGAGGGGTTGGGGGTGGGGTTGATCGAGCCGCTCAAAATGTGCTTTGAATAATTCCGCCATCTACCTGTAGCATGACTCCGTTCACAAATGAGGCTGCTGGTGAACTCAGAAATACCGCAACATTGGCAAACTCTTCTGGTGTTCCGATACGACCCAAAGGGACTGTCCCATTGATTCTAGCAATTTCTGCTTCTTTCGTTTCACGACTTTTAGCAATGCGGGCATTGAGCAATTCTTCTACCCGTTCTGTATATGTCCAGCCTGGTAGAATACTGTTGACGCGAATTTTATCGCTACCCAGTTCTTGGCTGAGAGTTTTCGTTAAACCAATCACTGCTAATCGAATGGAATTAGATAAAACCAGATTTTCGGCTGGTTGTTTAGTTGAGGTTGAGGTGATGGTCAAAATTGCTGGTGCGGTAGATTGGCGTAAGTGAGGTAAAGCGTATTTTACCAGACGTACCGCACTCAACAAAGTCAAGTCGATCGAAGTTTCCCAAGTTGCCAAATCAATATCATCAAAACTAAAGTTTTTATTTCCGAAAATCGCCAGCTTTCTGATTTCCAAAAATCCACTAAAATGTCAACGATAAAATCGCTAGTTACTTTGGATTCTGTGAAATACAAAAATAGCTCGTCAAGCTCTGGAAGAAAGATACCATAAGGCGCGTTTCCTTCAATAACTTTTTCAATGAATCTGTTTATTGTATTGACACCTCAAACATCCCAAAATCGAATCATCATTCAATTTACTACAACTTGGGGTGGGAGAGGCTGCCAACGGCAGCCTCTCCCACCCCCCTAACAATGATTATCATTTTTATTATCTATATATTTTATTTTCTGGAAGTCCCTAACACCATTTCTGCTTCTGAAAACGCAACTGTTTTGTAAATTAACTAAGTGTTTTTGTATACAAATATTGTAAATGCCAATTACTACTTTTGAAGTATTAATTTATTGAAAAACTAAGACTATTGGAAGAGTAAAAGTAATTTTTTTTTAACTAAAACTCTAAGCAATAGAAGAGTTAAGACAAATCAATTTGTCCCAAGTTTGATAATTAAAACACATATACCAACCACAAGAGGTAATGGTCATGAGTACAGTCATGAACCAACGGATCAACGTTGAAAAGACTTTAACCATTAACAAACCAGTAGAGGAACTTTATCGCTTTTGGCGTAACTTTGATAACTTGCCACGCTTTATCAAGCATCTCAAAGAGGTGAGGCTATACGACGAGAAGCGATCGCACTGGATTAGCAAAGGATTCTTAAATGAAAGCGTTGAGTGGGATGTAGTCATTACCGAAGACCGAGAAAACGAATTGATTGCCTGGACTTCGGTTGAAGGCGCAGCAATTGAAACCTCTGGTCGCGTCCACTTCAAGCCAGCACCTGGGAATCGTGGCACTGAGGTAAAAACAGTCCGAGAATTTACCCCGCCTGGGGGTGCGATTGGGGCTGCGTTGGCGAAGCCCGTCGCAGACATCGCTAAATTATTTGGCGAAGACCCAGAACAGCAAATCGGAGATGATTTACGCCGCTTAAAAATGATGATGGAAGCAGGCGAGATTGCCACCACAGAGGGACAACCAAGAGGGAAATAGTTACTTGTCCTTTGTTTATTAGCTAACGACAAATGACTAAGGACTAATGAGAAGACTAACGACTAATAACCAATGATCTAAGGACTAATGACTATGAAAGCAGCTTGCTGGCATGGTGCTAATGATGTGCGGGTCGAAACAGTTCCCGATCCAAAAATTCTCAACCCGCGCGATGCCATCCTTAAAGTGACATCAACAACCATTTGTGGTTCTGACTTGCACCTCTACGATGGCTACATTCCGACGATGCAACCGGGTGACATTCTTGGTCACGAGTTTATGGGGGAAGTTGTTGAAATTGGTAGCGAAGTCAAGAAATTGCAAAAGGGCGATCGCGTGGCTGTCTCTTCTATGGTCGGCTGCGGCTCGTGTTTCTTCTGCCAACGAGATTTATGGTCACTATGCGATAACTCCAACCCCAACGCTTGGATGCAGGAGAAGGTGTTTGGCTTTGGTACGTCGGGAATTTATGGCTATTCCCATTTATTCGGTGGCTATGCCGGTGGCGATGCAGAATATGTTCGCGTGCCGTTCGCTGATTTCGGCGCGCTTAAACTTCCCCAAGACATTCCCGATGAAAAACTGCTGCCGATCACCGATGCCTTTCCCACGGGCTACATGGGAGCAGATTTATGTAATATTCAGCCTGGAGACACCGTAGCAGTCTGGGGTTGTGGCCCAGTCGGACAGTTCGCTATGGTCAGTGCCTATCTACTCGGTGCCGAGCGCGTGATTGGCATCGATCGCTTTCCCTACCGCTTGCAACTGGCTAAGGACTTCGCGAAAGCGGAAACGATCAATTATGAGGAAGTCGATGCGGGCGAAGCCCTGAAAGAAATGACAGGCGGGCGCGGTCCCGATGCTTGCATTGATGCCTGTGGCATGGAAGCTCATGGGATCGGGCTGGAAGGATTCTACGATGAAGCGAAGCAGGCAGTACGGCTGGAAACTGATCGCCCTCATGTGTTACGGCAAATGATTCTGGCTTGTCGCAAGGGTGGCACTCTGTCGGTCATGGGCGTTTATGCTGGCTTCGTGGACAAGATGCCGATGGGCGCTTTCATGAACAAAGCCTTGACGCTCAAAACGGGACAAATGCACGGTCAAAAGTATATGCCTCGGTTGCTGGGTCACGTCATCGAAGGCGAAGTCGATCCATCTGCTGTATTCTCACATCGCCTCAGTCTAGAAGACGCACCACGCGGCTTTGAGCTTTTCAAACACAAACAAGACAACTGCGTCAAAGTCTTACTCAAACCCTGATTTCAAGCAAATTTTGGGGTGCGGCAAGGTGCAAAGACGCTAAAGAAGCTTGTCATCTCTTACCCTTTGCGTCTAACGCTTCGCCTCTGGCTAATGTGCGAAATAAAAAAGGAGAACAACTCAATGAGAGCAGTTTGCTGGCACGGCGCTAACGATGTACAAGTTGATACAGTACCCGATCCAAAAATCATCAATCCGCGTGATGCGATTGTTAAAATCACGTCAACGGCGATTTGCGGTTCTGATTTACATCTTTATGATGGTTACATCCCCACGATGGAAAAGGGCGATATCCTGGGTCATGAATTTATGGGGGAGGTCGTCGAGCTAGGTAGTGCCGTCAAGAATGTGAAGATAGGCGATCGCGTTGTCGTCCCCTTTACCATTTCCTGTGGCTCGTGTTTCTTCTGCAAAAAGGATTTATGGTCGTTGTGCGATAACTCCAACCCTAACGCTTGGATACCGGAAAAACTGATGGGTTATTCTCCATCTGGTCTTTTCGGCTACTCCCATATGATGGGTGGCTATGCTGGAGGTCAAGCTGAATATGCCCGCGTTCCCTTTGCCGATGTCGGTTTATTCAAGATTCCGGATGGACTAGCAGACGAACAAGTCCTGTTTCTGACGGATATCTTCCCCACTGGCTACATGGCAGCGGAAAACTGCGATATCCAGCCAGGAGATACTGTAGCGATCTGGGGCTGCGGTCCAGTCGGACAGTTTGCCATTAGAAGTGCATATATGCTAGGTGCCGAGCGCGTCATTGCTATTGATCGAGTTCCCGAACGCCTACAGATGGCTTCATACGGCAAGGCAGAAGTCCTTAACTATGAGGAAGTTGATGTTGGTGAAGCCCTCAAAGATATGACCGGTGGGCGCGGTCCCGATGCTTGCATGGATGCTGTGGGAATGGAAGCCCACGGTACGGGCCCTGATGCGTTTTACGACCAGGTAAAGCAAGCCGTGCGTATGGAAACCGACCGACCCACTGCCCTAAGGCAAGTGATTGTTGCCTGTCGCAAAGGTGGCACTGTTTCAATTCCTGGTGTTTACGGCGGCTTTGTAGACAAGATACCGATGGGTGCTGCCATGAACAAAGCTTTGACGTTTAAAAGCGGACAAACGCACGTTCATCGTTACCTGCGCCCGCTACTTGAGCGCGTCCAAAATGGCGATATCGACCCATCTTTTGTAATCACCCATCGTCTGCCGCTAGAGCAAGCACCCCACGGCTACGAAATTTTCAAGCACAAGAAGGACAACTGTATCAAGATCGTACTCAAGCCAGGTCAGGCTGCCTAAAACCCCACAAGAACACGAAAAAACCAAGTCTAGCCAACACTTTAGGAGGTAGAGATGACAGAAGAACTCACAAATAAGAAAGTTGCCATTCTGGTTACAGATGGCTTTGAGCAAGTTGAAATGACTCAACCAAAGCTTGCCCTTGAGTCAGCAGGTGCTCAAACCCACATCATTTCACCTAAGAGCGATCGCGTTCAGGGCTGGAACCATTTTGACAAAGGGGATTTTTTCTCGGTAGATGTCCCCCTCGATCGAGTAAATCCAGCCGACTATGATGCCCTCCTGCTTCCCGGTGGTGTTGCCAATCCAGATCAACTTCGGACTAAAGCTAAGGCGATCGAGTTTATAAAGTCCTTCTTCGATGCTGACAAGCCGGTAGCAGTGATCTGCCACGGACCTTGGACTCTGATCGAGGCAGATGTGGTGCGCGGACGGCAGATCACCTCGTGGCCGTCGCTCAAGACCGATCTCCAGAACGCAGGTGCCCAGTGGCTAGATCGGGAAGTTGTAGTTGATAGCAACCTCGTGTCGAGCCGCAAGCCAGACGACATCCCAGCCTTCAACCGGGAAATGATCGAGCTGTTCAGCCATGCAGGGCAGGTACGTCAGACAGTGTGAGGACTAGGAGCGTTAATCAGGAGAACAGCTATGGAACAGCATCGATTTGGTTCCACGCAGCGCGAGGTGGCAGCGATCGGTCAAGGAACCTGGTACATCGACAACGGTGACCGCGCCTCTGCGATCGCCGCTTTGCGCCAAGGACTCGATCTCGGCATGACCCACATCGATACGGCAGAGATGTACGGCAGCGCCGAGGAGGTGGTCGCCGAGGCGATCGCTGGACGACGCGATCGGGTTTTCCTGGTTTCCAAGGTTCTTCCTGGAAATGCTTCTCGGAGAGGGACGATCGTAGCCTGCGAGAAATCCCTCGCTCGACTTCATACCGATCGGCTGGACTCTTATCTGTTGCACTGGCGCGGTCAACACCCACTGGAGGAGACGATCGCTGCCTTCGAGCAGCTTCAGCACGAGGGGAAAATTCTCTGCTGGGGCGTGAGCAACTTCGATGTGCCTGACCTTGAAGCAGTCCAGAAGATCGCTGGCGAGGGGTCTCTGGTCTGCAATCAAGTCCTTTACCATTTGAAAGAGAGAGCGATCGAACACGCTGTGATCCCCTGGTGTGAAAAGCATGGGGTCGCCGTAGTCGCATACAGCCCGTTCGGTCATGGGGATTTTCCCAGCTCGCGCACAACCGGAGGTCGCGTACTACAGGAAATCGCCGCCGCCCATAACGCCACCCCTCGCCAAGTCGCGCTCCGATTTCTGGTGCGGCATTCCTCGCTCTTCGCAATCCCCAAAGCATCCAACCCCGAACACGCCGCTGAAAACGCGGGAGCCGGGGAACTCAATCTGACCCAAACCGAACTCGATCGAATCGACGCAGCCTTCCCGACCGGATCTCGTCCCCGCGTGCTTCCCATGCTGTAAGCCTGATTGGCTCGCCTGCGGGCTGCCTGCCCATGAATTGAAGGCACCGCGCTGATGGAGGAGACTTCCGAGCTTTTTGCCTAGCCGCCCACCATTGAGGAAGTTGACATCGTTAGCTAGTCAAGCTTCCTTGATGGGGGAGTTTACCTACTTCTCCCTTGTCTATCTCTTGTAAAGCTGCATCTAATCTATCAACTGCGATCGCGTAGCGTGCCGGAGGCATTCGCTTTTCCTACCCAAGTAGGAATTGACTGTTGCCAGCCGTTCTGCTGAGTGACAATTGGCCCAGCGATGTATTGAACAATTTCACGACTTGCTCCTGCTAGATCGAGTAGGCTGGCTGTTACAGCTTTGTTAATCCCTTGGCTGGTTGGTAACTGAAATATCTAAAAGTCATTCACCACAGTACTTTCAGGCTATCTTGCCTCTGGTGACAGCTTTGCTATATCTATGCCATCAAAGTTGTACTCAAACCATAAGGCAGGAGAAAAGACACGGAGAGTATTAATCATCACTAACTTTGCTTCTGTTAAAAATGTTGTAATTCTCTTAACCAAATAAATCAGCCCATCACA
Organism: Nostoc sp. DedQUE05; assembly: GCF_034530955.1. Classification (NCBI taxonomy): domain Bacteria; kingdom Bacillati; phylum Cyanobacteriota; class Cyanophyceae; order Nostocales; family Nostocaceae; genus Nostoc; species Nostoc sp. DedQUE05. The sequence goes on from NZ_JAVRCB010000015.1 coordinate 139,995, forward strand.
TAACATCTTGAAAGAGATAGATTAAATACCATTATGTCTATCATCAAAATTTACTCTGTGGTTGGCATTCAAAGCTTTACTTTAGTTGTGTTTAACACACAGAGATATTTCTGGGAGTTTCGGTTAGTTAGTGCTGATGGCGCAGTATTTGGTGAACAAAGACTGTACTATACCCCCCAAGCAGCAGCAGAAGCCGGCCGGAAGTGTATGCAACTTGACTAGTAATGAACTGAGTTACTTTAAAACCCTTTTTAAAAGAAAGACCTTCTTGAAATTCTAGTCTTAAGTTTTTAGGAGTTTCTATGCGGATTGCTCAAATTGCTCCTCTTTGGGAGAGAGTTCCACCTCTTGGTTATGGTGGAACAGAATTAGTTGTAGGCTTATTGACCGATGAATTAGTTAGGCGAGGGCATGAAGTAACGCTATTTGCATCGGGAGATTCAATAACTTTGGCAAAGCTGCAATCAGTTCATCCTTATGCTTTGAGACTAGATTCAAGCATCAAAGAGTGTAACATCTATGAAATGTTGGAACTGGCTTTGGTATATGAGCAAGCAGAAACCTTTGACATAATTCATTCACATATAGGCTGTAGTGCGTTGCCCTATGCGAATTTAGTAAAGACACCGACAGTTACCACATTACATGGTATCTTTACCCCTGATAACGAAAAGATGTTTCAATATGCCAAAAACCAGCCCTATGTAAGTATTTCCAATTCCCAACGTGAATCTAGGTTAGGGTTGAATTATGTAGCAACTGTCTACAATGGTATTGATATCAGTAGTCATAAGTTTCATCCTCAGCCGGACGAACCACCTTATCTGGCTTTTTTGGGAAGAATTGCAGCAGAAAAGGGAACGCACTTAGCAATACAGATTGCAAAAGAGGCTGGTTGGCGTTTAAAGATGGCAGGTAAGGTAGATGTCGTTGATGTGGAGTATTTTGAACGAGAAATTCAACCCTTAATTGATGGTCAGCAAATTCAGTATTTGGGTGAAGCTAACCATGTTCAAAAGAATGCTTTGATGGGGGGTGCAGTAGCAACTTTATTTACGATTACTTGGCGAGAACCATTTGGTTTGGTAATGACAGAATCAATGGCAGCAGGAACACCAGTCATCGCCATGAATTTGGGTTCAGTTCCCGAAGTAATTGTCCACGGAAAAACTGGCTTCATATGTAACAGCATTTCTGAATGTGTTAATGCCGTTAACAAAGTGGCAGAACTAGATCGTTATGCTTGTCGTAAGCATGTCGAGAATTGTTTTAGTGTGCCAAAAATGGTAGATGGCTATGAAGCAGTTTATCAACCTGGCTTTTCCCGTTAAGTCTTGAAAAGCTTACTAGCAAAGGATTTAAGTAACAGCACAGCATATACGGGACAGTAAGAGAAATCAGGTGCTAAAGGTGACGAGCAATGCTGGACTGGTGGGAGAAAAATTTTGCAACCTGTGAGTTGAGCAATTACCTACAATTACAGCAAACAACCCTAACAACGTTTTTGCTTTTGGTACTTCCTTGTGCGATTACATCATCATTGGTAATTCCCCACGTTAACTTACGTCTAGTTTTTAAATAAACTCATCTTTTAACATTTATTATTCAATCAGAGGAGCAATACTATTAATCATCACTAACTTTGCTTCTGTTAAAAATGTTGTAATTCTCTTAACCAAATAAATCAGCCCATCACATAACATCTTGAAAGAGATAGATTAAATACCATTATGTCTATCATCAAAATTTACTCTGTGGTTGGCATTCAAAGCTTTACTTTAGTTGTGTTTAACACACAGAGATATTTCTGGGAGTTTCGGTTAGTTAGTGCTGATGGCGCAGTATTTGGTGAACAAAGACTGTACTATACCCCCAAGCAGCAGCAGAAGCCGGCCGAAAGTGTATTCAACTTGACTAGTAATTAACCCAGGCTCTTCAAGATATACAGGATGCATATTTATGATTTGTATATTTTATTTTCTGGAATTCCCTTACACGTTCAATATCTTTTTGACTAGTAACGTCCGCACGCAGAGATAGCACTTCTGTACCTGTTTCGCTTTCAATCTCCGCAGCAGTTTTGTGAATTAACTCACTGCGGGCGCAGATGGCAACTTTTGCACCCTCACGGGCAAATTGCCTCGCTGTAGCTTTGCCCAAACCTTTACTAGCAGCTGTCACTAAGGCGACTTTGCCACGGAGTTGCAAATCCATAATCTTGATTCTTCTTAATTTACAGCAATTTGAAGCCAAGGTTATTGAGAGCTTCACGCAAGCGATCGCGTCCTCTCAATGATTCTACAGTGGCAATGCGTTGGGCTGAGTGTTCTGACCAATCACCAGCAATATTCATCTTTTGTTCAGTATAGAATTCTTTGATGATGTCGTTGTAGTGAGCGATCGCTTCTTCTTGCTCTGCCAATTTATAGGTTTCACGATGCAGCACAGCTGACTGGGGCAACCTTGGCTTAATCGCCGCTTCTACTTCTGGATTCGGATAACCCACACATAATCCAAATACAGCATACACAGAGGAGGGCAAATTCAATATCTGTGCTACCTCTTGTGGGTGGTTCCTGATTCCACCGATATATACTGTTCCTAAACCAAGTGACTCAGCTGCAACTGCGGCATTTTGTGCCGCCAACGTTGCATCAATTGTTGCCATCACAAACATTTCCAAGTATTCCAGCGCATCGTGAGATATGCCGCGACTGTCAGCAACGTGACTTAGACGCGCCAAATCTGCTAACCAAACCAAGAATAAAGGAACCTGCTTAATATGTGCTTGGTTTCCCGCTAGCTTGGATAACTCCTCTTTGCGTTGTCGATCTTCGACTGCTACCACACTCCAGGTTTGCAAATTCGAGGAAGTAGATGCAGATTGGGCGGCTGCAATTAGTAACTCTAGAGTTCCCGATGGTAAAGGATCGGCTAGATAAGACCGAATTGAACGGTGAGATAGTAGTGCTGTTAGCGAATCATTCCATGTAATTTCGGGGTTGAAGGGAATTTCACCGTAGCGCGATCGCAGTAATTCTGTAGGATTAGTCATAATCAATTCCAAGATTTACATTTTCAAATTTGCTACTAATACCAATTTCATCTGTAGGTGCATACATCTCTATGCCCCTACAGCCGATTCATTGTACTAGTTTAAGTTTTTGGTGAGAAAGCAGCATATTCTTCTTTTGTCAACATTGCATCCTTCACATTTATTTCTTTGGGAATTAACTTCAATTTGTAATATGTATCTGCAACACCTTGTTGTAGATTTATCAAATTGTCGTCAATTGGTACAATCCCAAAAGTCCGCCTGTTAGTTGCTTTTTTCATCGTTTCTAAATCAATTCCTAACACAGGTGCGAGAGTTTTTGCTACTTCTTCTCGATTCTGTTTAGACCATTCTTCGAGATTTTTAATTTCCTCTACTATTGCCTTGACAGTTTGGGGATTTTCAGTGACAAATTTGCGACTCATCAAATAATATCCTCCCTGTTTATTAATTCCTGTGCCATCAATCAGGACTCTAGCTTTAGTTGCCTCTTCAGCGGCTGCATAAAATGGGTCCCAAATTACCCAAGCATCTACACTCCCTTTCACAAATGCAGCACGAGCATCAGCCGGAGCCAAATATTTAGGTTCAATATCTGTATATTTTAATCCGGCTTTTTCTAAAGCTTGGACTAACAATAAATGGGCGCTAGAACCTTTTTGAAAGGCAACTCTTTTGCCCTTCAAGTCAGTAACTTTTTGAATTTGCGAATTTTGAGGAACAAGAATTGCTGAACCAGCCGGACTAGCAGCAGTACCAACAACATAAGTTAGTGACGCTCCCGCAGCTTGGGCAAAGATTGGCGGTGATTCTCCCACAGGGCCAATGTCAATACTACCTACATTCATCGCTTCTAGTAATTGTGGCCCCGCTTGAAATTCAGTCCACTTTACAGTTATTCCTTCTGGCGCTAAACGCTTTTCTAAAACACCCTTAGTTCTCAGCAAAATGGTCGATTTTTGATAACCAAATCTGACTACTGTTGCTTTACTGGAAGTAGAATTACCCTGAGATGTGGCATTGGGATTAGGGGCATTAACAGTCGGTGTCGATGAACAAGCAGCAAATAGCAAGCTCAGACAAAGACCTGTAACAAAAGCCCCTACTGTTGGCAAAGGAGAAGAAAAGAATAATTTATGCTGGTTGTTAAAGGGGATATTCCTGAATTTTATCAACGATATCCACTTGGCAATAAAACGGCGAAAGATTTGGTTAATCATCAAAATGATTTCTCTGAGCTATATGAATACTATAAACTTATAGGTTTACCGGAGTATATAAATAAATTTAGCTTCAATTGACAATAAATAACTGGGAGGCGGAGTCGGAACTACTCCGCTCAGTTCAGTTACCCTGCTCTTAAGTAAGCTACAGTCGGGGTTTAAATCTCCTTATGTAACTCTCTTCTCTACGAGATGCGGCGCGAATAATTTTGAATTTTGAATTTTGAATTTTGAATTGTTAATATCCCAATGCCGAAAAACACAGCACTAATTTAGTAAATCGGGTTCTTCGCGCACAATCCGATCGTAAAGCGGCTGGAAACTGAACCACCCACTTACATGTGACCCTACTTGAGTTTGTGTTAAACGGGCTGTTTCGTGTTTGATAGTAGTGGGTCTACCCGCAGCCTCTGCCAGCAGTTGTCCTTGGCACGATCGCTCTAAGCTAATGTACCAAAAGGCAGCTTCATCGACTGTATGTCCCACAGTTAAAATACTATGGTTACGTAAGATTATGGCTTTCTTTGGTCCCAAGGCTTGCGCCAATCGTTGACCTTCAGAAGTTTCTAAAACCACACCTGTAAAATCGTCAAACAGGGCATGGTCTTCGTAAAAAGCACAAGAATCTTGAGTCAAGGGGTCAAGGAGACGCCCCAAACTAGACCAGGCTTTACCATAAAGTGAATGGGCGTGAGCCGCGGCGATGACATCAGGTCGAGCTTCATGAATCTGAGAATGGATGGCGAAAGCAGCTTGGTTTACATCAGCATCGCCTTTAACCACTTCACCATCTTTGTTAACTAGAATCAGGTCAGAAACTCGGATATGACCGAAGTATGCCCCGAATGGATTGACCCAGAAATGGTCTGTAAACTCAGGATCGCGAGCCGTAATATGGCCTGCGATTCCCTCACTGAAGCCAAACTTACCAAACAAGCGAAAGGCGGCGGCGAGACGTTGCTTGCGGTGCAGGCGTTCGTCTTCAACTCGCTCGAAAACTGGGGGTTTTGGTCTAATATAATTGGCCATGTTATTTTTCCTCCTCTTCTTTACAGGGAGCGTTGGAATATCCAGAGCGAAAGGATTTGACGCTGTGAGATGCTGGGATGAACTGGTGACGCAAGACGCAACCAGTATCATTACCCAAGGTATGAATCGATACAGATGCGCTCTGGGATGTGGTTTTGACGGCGTGGATATCACCATCTGGTGGTAAGAGGCGGTAGATATCCCCTGGTTGAAGGCTACGCACTTCAGTTACTTGTAATTGTGCGTGCCCTTCTACATCACTGTTATCTATACGGCGATAGACTGTTTCTTCTTGATCGCCCTTGTATAAACCAATCAATCCCCAGGCTAGATGATCGTGGACGGGAGTCGTGGAACCTGGGGGAATCACCAAACTGAATACCGACAGCGAACGGTCTTTAGCGCGATAAAGCAGCCATTGACCAATACCGCCACCCATCCGGCTTTCGGGATTGACTTGGGCAAACTTTTGGGGTAGCCATTGCTGTTGGGCAAGGAGTTCTTGAAAATAGGGTTCTAGTCTAGCGAGAGTTTGTGTGCGATCGTCAACAGTGCTAGCGCTAATCTCTTGCACTGTTGCTACAAAGGATCGTAGTTCCTGGCTCTCAATAAACCATTGGTCTTCTGGTAACGGTTCTAAAATAGTCTGGTTCGTCATCTATATTCCTCTGTTGAGGAGGCGACTAAGATTAACTAATTCGTAATTCGTAATTCGTAATTGGTAATTTAATTACGATTTATTTTAATACCAGGATGAATCTTGAAGCCAAGTTGCTCAAGTTTTAGATGAGAAAGGGACTCCTTCAGAATGATAGTAAAAGGATATCGCTGAAATACAGTAGCTTTACCTTGTGACAATAGCAGCCTAGCATGGCTGATGCGTACTGGATATAACGGTTGTTTGTTGGCATCGAGAATGAATACTTTAGTCATACAAGTTTGAATTTTAGATTTGCGATCGCCAGATTGGGAATTGGGGACTGGACACAAGAGGCAGAGGTGGGGAGGTGTATGGGGGAAAACTTACTGCAACTTCTCCTCGGTTACAGAGCGTAGCCTTTGGCGTGGTCACTGAGCGTAGTCGAAGTGCAGCCTCTTGTAGAGAAGTGCTGCTCCCCTGCTCCTTTTATAAGAAGATAAGAATGAGAGTCTATAAGTTAACTCCAGCACTCTCGTCTTTACCTTTCATTTAGGGATTTCCAAGAAATCAATCATCCAATTTTGTGGGGTGTCCCACAATCATTTGTATTTGGATATTTTTATTAGGAAGCCTCTTAGCAGTTATATTAATTTTTGTAAGTACTATAAGTCGGTCGGATAACCGTTGAATTAACTACAAGCAGAAAATTATCACATACAAATTTAAAAAGCAATAGGCTAGCTGTTAGGGGAGACAAAGCGTAGCTTTGGCGCGGTGGGTGCAATAATGACTGTGGGAATCATAACTAATTACCCGGACTTGATATAAAACGGGTAACAGACTTAGCTTCTGTACCTCACCAACTTGAAATATGCTGTAATATAATCCGTCAGAAGGGCATAATTGATTGTAAATGCAAGGTTTTTTCTAACTGCGGATGCTTGAAGCGAAGTTCTCTGGCGTGCAGATGTAACCGACTAGTAACTGCACAACATCCATAAAGGCGATCGCCTAAAATAGTTATCCCAAGTCCTTGCGCATCAGCTGCATGAACTCTCAACTGATGAGTGCGTCCTGTTAGTGGCGTAAATTCTACGCGGGTGTAGTTTCCTTCTCTCGCTATTACCTGGAAGTGTGTCAAGCTGGGTTTACCGTACTGCCAATCAACTTTTTGATAGGGGCGATTTTCAGGATCTCCCCATAATGGCAGTTCAATTTTACCTTGCTCAATTGTCAAAACACCGGAAAGTATGGCTTCATAAACCTTGTGAACCTGGCGTAGCTGAAACTGCTGGCTGAGTTGTCGATGGGTTTGGCGATCGCGTGCCAACAACAAAATCCCGGAAGTTTCCTGATCTAGGCGATGCACAGATATAAGCGCCATACCATCAGGTAACAAATGACGTAAGCGACTCAAAACACTATCTTGGCGATCGCGATAACGACCGGGTACCGAAAGTAATCCAGCAGGTTTGTTGACAGCAATCAGCCATTCATCTTCATAAATAATCGGTAAAGTTACCTCTGTGTACACACATCTTGGTAATGAAGCGCAAACCCCGGATTTACCCCCCTTAATCCCCCCTTGCAAAGGGGGGAGATTAAAGATCCGGTTCCCTCCCCTTTGCAAGGGGAGGGTTAGGGTGGGGTAAAAGTGACGCAAAAACCCAGATGAGTAAGCTATTTCAGACTTGTGTGTACACTGTAGCCCGATGCCTTGGGGGAAATATCCGGTTCCCGGTTCTCCCCCAAGGCATCGGGGAGTTAGAGGGGGTGAGAAGGACTTGTGTATACACGGTAGCCTATCAGAAGAGAGGCTTCTTTTTTCCCTAGCAGGGAGGGAAGGTTTCAAGCCTGAGAGCAAAAACCCCATCAATGGCTGACATCGCTCGGCACAGGCTCCATAAAATTCTCCTGGAATTTTATCTTGATTTGCGGAAGATTCACCCCACCAAAATTCTGCCATTGCTAGGGGTTTGAGATTATGTGTTGCCGCATAATGCAGCAGCTTTGGGGCACAACAGTCTCCTGTGCCAGTGGGCGAACCTCCTGGCATCAATTCTTGCAATGATTGCGATCGCCCGGAAAAATTAGTCAGGCTGTAGCTAGCGTGCATTTGAGCTTGCAATTGACGGGAAAGTTCTTTGCGCCGTTGTTTCAGTTCGCTGATTCGCGCATCCGTTGCTGCAATTACCTGTTGTATGGGCTGTAATACAGCATTTTGCTGGCGTTTAAGTTGTCGTCGCTCAATTCCCTGTTGACGGCTCTCTTCATCGAGTTGTTCAAGGGCAATAGTAAGCGCTTCGGCAGTGAGTGTATTGCAGATTTGCTGACGTTTTTCCTGTCGTTGATGTTTGCAATAGCGATGGCGATCGCTCATTGCTTGTAACTGCTGCTCAAAGTCATTAAACAGGATTTCATACTGCTGGCGTTCGGTTAGTTGCTTCAAGGTAATAATTTCTTGCTTAATCGCTTCCAACTGTGCCAAAGTACGGTTTTCCTCGAAAGCAACTTCATCTCGTCCCGGAATTGGCGGCACCCAGCCCTCAATCATACTGCAACCATTCAAAAGACCAGAAAAAGCTTTTAGTATCCGTTGTTCGCCATTAGGCAGTTCAACTAATAGGATTCCATACATCTTCCCTTCACGAGAATAACAGTCATTGTTGGCAAGATGTTGCATTAATCCGTGGGCGATCGCTTCGGACATTGAAGTGCGGGGTAATTTTAGGCGATCGCCACTTTGCGGACAACGCCCTTCGTACCAATAACTACAAGATGAGTTGGCGATCGCAAAATCGCAGTCGATGAAATCTGAAAGTGCGTGCAGAACTACCATACAAGGTATGATTGCAAATCTAGCCGATCTTCCTAATATATATAGCGTTTATGGCATTGTGGGGAAAAGGGTAAGGGGTAAAGGGTAAAGGTATGGAATTTTCCCTTTCTCTTTAACCTTTCCCCAATCGGAAAGCAAAAATTACAAAAGCCAAGAATCTATTGTGTTGAGTGCTTTTGGCAATTTGGCATCCAAAGTTTTTCTGTTGCAGTTTTAATTTATATATCAACAGGGTTACAGGGACATTGAGAAAATTCTACAAGGGATCGATTCCCGTCTCAAAATCCCACCCAATGGCCAGTTGTTGACGTTCGCGCTCTCCCAACCACCTTAAGGTGTATGCAGCGCCAGCGCCACCGCTTCATTACAACTGGCTAGAAATCAAACAGAAAATATATAGTACTAATGCACTGACACAGATATAAGTCGAAATATGTCAGACTGCAAAATCTATCTAAATTAACGTGAGTTCGACAGACCTCTCCCGGACAGCCTCCCTCTCCTAAAAGGAGCTACTGTGTACACACAAGTCTTTTAAAGTTACTGCCTAACATAGGGTAGGTTAATTTTTGCAGGTCGATGCAACAAAGGTACAAGTCAATGCAACAAACGTGCAGGTCGATGCAACAAAGGTGCAAGTCGATGCAGCAAACGTGCAAGTCGATGCAACAAAGGTGCAAGTCGATGCAGCAAACGTGCAAGTCGATGCAACAAAGGTGCAAGTCGATGCAACAAAGGTGCAGGTCAAGAGACTTGTGTGTACACCGTAGCCTAAAAGGAGAGGGAGGAGTAACGAAAAAAGAAAAGTTTTTGCTCCCCTTTCCTGGTAGGAGAGGGGCTGGGGGAGAGGTCAAAATAGCACCTGTCGAACTCACATTAAATTAACTTGTTGTATTGTTTGTAACAATATATTAAAATTACACAAAAGTTTGACCGCGCAGAGGGTGTGCCCTGCGATCGCGAAGGTGTCATAAGCATCTTCTTTTGATACAACTTATGAAAATTTTGTTGGTAGAGGATGACGTATTACTGAGTACAGCACTCTTCGAGTTGTTGAGTGCAAATCATTATACTATCGACATTGCAAGTAATGGACAAGCTGGATTAGAACTAGCGCTATCGACTGAATATGAGTTGATTTTGCTGGACTGGCTAATTCCAAAACTGGATGGGATTACCTTGTGTCGGCAACTGCGAAAGCAAGGCTACCGTAAATCTATTTTGTTATTAACAGGGAAAAATTCTAATGCAGATATTGTGGCGGGGTTAGATGCCGGAGCAGATGATTACGTCATCAAACCCTTTGACCCAGAAGCATTACTAGCCAGAATTCGCTCTTTACTACGACGCAATGGGGCGATCTCATCATCTATTTTAACCTGGGGAAATCTCTCTTTAGATCCAAGTGCCGGCAGAGTAACTTGTAATGAGCAGGAAATTCTCCTCACAGCCACAGAATACAAACTGCTGGAGTTGTTTTTGCAAAACCCAGACCGAATCTTTAGTCGGGCAGTGATTCTAGATCGGCTTTGGGGATTTGGGGATGCACCGACTGAAAATGCAGTTACGACTCATATTAAAGACTTGCGCAAGAAACTGAAAACAGCAGGTATAGCAGAAGAACTTCTAGAAACGGTATATGGCATGGGCTATCGGATCAAGCCTGTACCTAATCGCCCCATGTCTGTTGGGGAAAATAATCAACATGGAAAGAAGAAACCCAGTTCCAAAGATATGACTTCTGTAAATCGGGTGCTGGAGCGATTTCGTAATTCCTTTGTTGGACAGGTTGCAGTGCTGGAGCAAGCAAAAACTGCACTCTTGGCAGGAAATTTAAATGAAGATTTACAGCAGAATGCATTGCGTGAAGCTCATAAGCTAGCAGGTTCAATGGGGTCGTTCGGTTATCCAGAGGGTTCTCGGCTCGGACGGAAAATAGAACATTTGCTGCTTGAAGATTCCTTGCTATCTCCAGAGCAAATCTCTAATTTCTCGCAACTGGTAACAGCATTACAGCAAGAGTTAACCAAGCCTGCTGTCACTTCCACTGCTCCAAGCGTCCCGATGAAGCAAACTCATCGGCTGTTAGTAATCGATGATGATCCTATACTGACAAAGCAGTTGCAAGCAGAAGCCGATTCGTGGGGAATCAGGATGAAGGTTGCACCAAACTTAGCAACCGCCCGATCGCTTTTTTCCTTAAAAACTCCTGATGCAGTTTTACTGGATTTGAGTTTTACAACAACAGAAGAAGATGGATTAATATTATTGAGCGAGATCGTAGAGCGATCGTCAAATATCCCAGTAATTGTTTTTACCGGACGAGATAGCCTAACAGATCGACTGAAAGTATCGCGTTTAGGAGCTAGACAATTTTTGCATAAACCGGCGACAACCGAGGAGATTTTTCAGGCGATCGCTCGTGTCTTACCTCAACCTCAAACTTCCGAAGCCAAAGTTTTAATCGTAGACGATGACCCTGTAATGCTGGCTGGATTATCGGCGTTGTTAACTCCTTGGGGGCTGGAAGTAATCACCCTCTCCCAATCACAACAATTTTGGAAAGTGCTGATTACAACATCTCCTGATTTGGTGGTGCTAGATTTAGAAATGCCGATAGTGAACGGATTAGAATTGTGCAAAGTCGTGCGCCAGGATGCCCAGTGGGGAGATTTACCGATTTTAGTAGTTACAGCCCATACCGAAGCAGAATTTCTTCAGCAAGCTTTTGCTGCCGGAGCCGATGATTTTATCAGCAAGCCAGTGCTAGGGCCAGAACTTGTGACACGAGTACTGAGCCGCATTCAAAGAACTCGTTGGCGCTCTCAGGCGGGGAGAAGTAAAGCATGATGAGAAATTATCAGCGATTATTGAACTACGGTGTGGCTATTGGTTCAACTGCGATCGCCCTGCTGCTGTCACTCTGGTTAGAACCGCTTATTTCCCGAACCATTGGTGCTTTTTTCTATATAGCTATTATTGTCAGTACTTGGTATGGTGGCTTTCGGCCAGGGATCGTTACACTTGTCCTTTCGACAGTAGCAATTAATTATTTATTGATGCATCCGCGATCCCAAATCTGGCTCGGTCAACCAGAAAAATTATTGCGGCTAAGTATCTTTTTACTGGTTGCCTTGGTGATTAACCTAATCACTAGCAATCTTCAGTACAGCAGACGGAAGATTCAACAACTCAACCAACAATTGTCTCAAGAAAACGCCGAGCAACTGCGGATAGCTCTTGACGAGCGCAAACAAGCACAAGAAACGCTGCAACAGCAATTTGAGCAACAGCGCCTAGTGATGGAGATGACCCAGCGTATCCGGCGATCGCTCAATTTACAAGATATTTTACAAACTACTGTCGATGAAGTGCGGCAATTTCTGGAGTGCGATCGCGTCACTATCTTCCAATTTTATCCAGGTTGGGGAGGAACGATTGTGATTGAGTCTGTTGCACCGGACTGCATGGCTCTTTTACCACTCCAGATTTATGACGCTTGCATTGGTGAAGAGAACGTCGAACCCTTTAAACAAGGCTTAGTCACTGCCAAAACTGATATTTATACTGCTGGAATTAGTCCCTGTCATGTTGAATTTTTGGAAAGTCTCCAAGTGAGGGCAAATCTGGTCGTTCCTGTTTCCGTAGGAGATGAATTGTGGGGATTATTAGCAGCTCATCAATGTAAGGCTCCTCGTGAGTGGCAATCAAGAGAAATTTCTCTGTTGCGGCAGTTGGGAGCGCAGGTAAGCATTGCTATCCAGCAAGCAGCTTTGGTCAAACAGTTACAAACAGAACTAACAGAGCGCAAACAGGCAGAAATTGACCTACAACAACTGAATACCGAACTTGAGCAACGGGTGCAAGAACGCACTGCCCAACTGACAGAGACGAACGATCGCCTGCGAAAAACAGTTATAGAGCAGCAACAAACCCAACTCACACTTTTAGAACAGACGCAAATGCTAGAGCTTCAGGCTGTAATCACCCGAAATATGGGGGAAGGCATTTGCTTAGTAAGAATTGATAATGCAATCATTGTCTATGCCAATCCGAAATTTGAGCAGATGTTTGGCTATGACTCTGGCGAACTCAACGGTCAACACGTTTCGATTGCGAACTGTGTCACCAAATCAGTAACTACTCAAAATGTAAATCAAGCCACTTTGTCTGCCGTTTTACAAAATACTGAAGCCACCTACGAAGTTCAGAATCTTAAAAAAGATGGTACGCCATTTTGGTGTAGTGTGACGGCTTCGGTATTTAGACATCCCGACTACGGCGACGTTCTGGTTGCGGTTCACCAAGATATCACCGAACGCAAACGCATCGAAGATGCTTTACGCCACAGCGAAGAAAAATTTCGTCAGCTGGCAGAAAACATCCAAGCAGTATTTTGGATGACCGATATTCAAAATCAGCAAGTTCTATATGTGAGCAATGCATACCAAACCATCTGGCAAAAAAATTGTGAGGACTTGTATCACAACTATTCAAATTGGTTAGATGCAATTCACCCAGAAGATCGCCAGGGCGTCGAAATTGAACTCATTGAACAGATGAAAGCAGGGCAATACGATAAAAAATATCGCATTATCCGCCCTGATGGTTCAATCCGTTGGATTCGCGATCGCGCATTTCCGATCAAAAATGAACTCGGCGAGGTAGTTCGGATTGCTGGGATTGCCGAAGATATCACTGAACTAGAGCAGATTAATTCGATCAAAAGTGAGTTTATTGGCATCGTTAGTCACGAACTCCGCACTCCCTTAACTGCAATTCGCGCAGCATTGGGTTTACTACAAACTGGTATCTACGACAAAAAACCAGATAAATTTAAGCGGATGATTGAGATTGCAGCCATCGACAGCGATCGCTTAGTGCGTCTAGTCAACGATATTCTCGATTTGGAACGCTTAGAATCGGATCGAGCTGTCTTAGAAAAAACCATCTGCAATGCAGCTGATTTAATTCAACAAGCAGTAGCAGGACTGCAAGCGATCGCCAATCAGCATAATATTACTTTTAAGATCCATCCTACCAATGCTCAAGTTTGGGCGGCTCCTGATGCCATTGTGCAAACACTCACCAATTTGTTAGGTAATGCGATTAAATTCTCGCCTGCCGATTCTACTATTACTCTCAGTGTCCAACAGCAAACAGACTGCGTACTATTCCAAATAACGGATCGAGGCCGAGGTATTCCAGCAGATAAGTTAGAAGCAATCTTTGGAAGATTTCAGCAAGTAGATGCCTCTGATTCTCGCACCAAAGGCGGCACAGGCTTGGGATTGGCAATCTGTCGTAGTATTATTGATCGGCACGGTGGGCAAATCTGGGCTGAAAGCACTCTTGGTGTTGGCAGCACGTTTTTCTTCACTCTGCCATTGCCGATAAATTAGGCAGGGGAGAAATCAATTCAAAATTCAAAATTCAAAATTCAAAATTGAAGATTCAATCCCCATACTCAATGACAAATGACAAATGACAAATGACAAATGACTAAAAAATTGTTAATTGTGGATGATGAAGAACGAATCCGCGAATTAGTGCAAGCTTGTTTAGAAGACTTAGGAGAATGGGACACCCTGACAGCTGCATCAGGGTTAGAAGGATTAAAAATCGCCCAGACAGAACCCATTGATGCCATTCTACTTGATGTCTCTATGCCTGATATGGATGGCTTTGCAGTCTACGAAAAACTTCAGGCAAATTCAGCAACCCAAGGGATTCCAGTGATTCTATTAACAGCGAAAGTCCAAGGGAGCGATCGCGCCCGTTTCGCCCAGATGGGAATTGCCGGAATTATCACCAAACCTTTTGAACCCACCTCTATTTGCAACGAAGTTAGTGAGATTCTGGGGTGGGACGATTAATAGTTAAGTTTGGTAACGAAATCTATATCTTTATTAGTTTTTTATTTTTGTAATGTATTTTTTGGTTACAGATAAAAACCTTTTATAGCACAAGCCTTGGTGGTTAGGACATCAACAGACGATAAAACTTAGACACAAAAAGGCTTTTCACCCAGTCCCCAGTCCCTTGCTATATCTGTAACCAAAAAAGGTATATGAAATCAAATGAATATGCTAAAGGAGGTAAATATAATCGGCAAAACGATATTGCTCATTGATGATGAACTGCATGTCCGTGAGATAGTAAAATTTTGCCTCCAAGATTTAGCTGGTTGGAATGTGGTGACAGCAGATTCTCCATTAGAAGGATTGCAGAATGCAGTACACTATACTCCTGATGCGATTGTATTAGATATCTCAATCCGCGATTTGGCTAGTTTTGAATTTATGAATAAACTAAGAAATCATCCAGAAACTCAAGCTATTCCTGTAGTGTTGCTCAGTGCGAAAGCGCGATGGTTGGATTCGCAAATTTTGCGACAGTATCAAGTTGCAGGTGTAATTCTCAAACCCTTTAATCCAGTTACCCTCCCGTCTCAAGTTGCTCAATTGCTGGGTTGGGATTTTACTTGACTAAAAGATTAAACAAGAATGGGTAAAACATCCGTAAGAAGTCAGAATTAAGAAGACTTTGATACCTAAACTTAATAAGTTTAATAAAATCAAGAAGTTATTACCAATAATAGCAATCTTAAATTATTAGTAAAAAATAAAATCGCTAAAACACTTATAGATACTTTTTTTCTGCCTATATATTTTCTCACGTTTCAATTTGGATTGCTACAGCGGATTTTAAAGAAAGTAAAGTACGCAACGATTCGTCTCAAAGCCAGGTATAAAGCCTGTTTTACTTCTGAATTCTGCTGTATATCAAGTTTAAGCTTAAATTTAACTTAACGTTTTAGGTAATTTGGAATAAAATTAAATACCAGAGAAAAATCTTACATCTACCTAAGTGCATATACATAGATTATGACTATGCTGTTCAATCGTCTATCGGGTTCTGAAATTGATTTAAAGCAAATCCTCGATCGAATTAGGATGCTGGCCAATCAAATTCATCAGTCACTTAAAATGAGTGAAATTCTCAAGATTATTGTCAGCGAAGTTAGAACAACATTAGAAAGCGATCGCGCCATTATCTATCGTTTTTTGCCGGATGGAGATGGAGTCATCGTAGAAGAGTCTGTAAGTAATGGATGGAAACCGATTCTAGGGCAATTAATTTACGATCGTTGCTTCAATGCGATATGGGTAGAGCGATATCGAGATGGAAGCGTTAGTGTCATTGAAGACATTCATACTACAAACCTTGACCCTTGTTACAAAAAACTATTAACAGACTTGCAGATTCGAGCTAATTTAGTAGTACCAATTTTAGTCAATAATCAAGAACTTGATGGAGTTTCTAGTACATATCCTTATTTATGGGGCTTAGTAATTGCTCACCAGTGCAGTGGTTCGCGTCAATGGAGTTCTTTAGAAATTGAGTATTTCCAACTGATAGCCGCAGAACTAGGAATCGCTCTTGGGGAAGCAGAACGCCATCGGCAAAAGGCTACATCCTGCCAAAAACTAACGCTGCAACTGAATCAAAACCTGAAAAATTTGACAGTTCAGCCAAAGTTAAAATCAATCAAAAGAACTCTGTATCAGAATTTTAGAGGTTCCATTATCACAAGAACAGCATTGCCAAAGAATATATCAGTTGCAGACTTGATTGCATTTGACCGATTACAAACTCCAGTTTGGATTTATGATATTCAAAACTTGCAGATGTGGTGGGCGAATCAATCCGCTGTGCATATTTGGAATGCTCAAAGTCGAGAAGAATTGCTCAGTCGCAACTTCAGTGATGTTTCCCAGTCTACTCACACTCGAATGCAAAGCTATTTGCAAGAATTTCAGCAAGGGAAAACCATCACTGAAAACTGGACATTTTACCCAGAAGGAAAACCTGTTTCTCTGCGCTGTATCTTTTCTGGGATTCAAATTGAAGAAGGGCGAATGGCGATGCTGGTTGAAGGATCGACAGAAATTATCAATCAGATCGATCGAGAAACACTCAGATCGATTGAAGCCCTACGTCACACCAGAGTAATGATCTCGCTTTACACGATCGATGGTGTACCTTTGATGCAAAATCCGGCAGCCCTTCGCTGTTATCGGGATACCCTGTACCCTAACTCGTCAGCTGAGAATATTTTCCTGAGTCACTTTGTTGACAAGAGTATTGGACAACAAGCTATGAAAGCGATTAATTGCGGTGAGGCGTTCAGCATAGAGGCTCAGGTGTTTACTACTGAGGGAATTCAATGGCATGGGATCGATATACGATGCACCCGCGATCCAGTAACAGGTAACTCCATCATCCTCGTCAACGAAAACAATATTACCAAGCAACAAGCTGCACTACAAGAACACCAGCGTACAGAATCAGAATTGCGCTGGCGGGAAGCTTTGCTGCGTTCTATGACTGAAACTTCTTTGCTGGGATTTTTTGTTGTTGACAATCGTACCGATGAAATACTCTATTTCAATCACCACTTCTGTAAAATTTGGGGCATCGAACATCTAGAAGACCAAATGCGTTTGGGTGCTTTAAAAAATAATGACATCATTCCTGATTGTATATCTTCAATTGTCGATGTATCGGCATTTGTCGAATCCTATAAACCGTTGCAGTCTGAAGAAAATCGTTGCACGATTGAGGATGAAATTTTATTTGTCGATGGGCGAACGATTCGCCGCTTTTCCAGTCAAATTCGGGATACTCAGGATCGATACTTTGGGCGGTTATACATTTTTGAAGACATCACCTCACGTAAACAAATCGAAGCCGCACTCAAAACCAGTGAAGAAAGATGGCAGTATGCCTTGGAAGGAAATGGCGACGCAGTTTGGGATTTGAATGCTGAAACTAACGAAGTCTTTTTTTCCCGGCGATGGAAAGAAATGTTAGGGTTTGCAGAGCATGAAGTTGGAAATACCCTCAGTGAATGGGAACAGCGGGTTCACTCTGATGATAAAGCGAGGGTTTACGAGGAGGTTAGCAAGCATTTGTCCGGTGAAACCCAACAATATGTCAGTGAATATCGGATTAAGTGCAAGGATGGAACCTACAAGTGGATTTTAGATCGGGGTCAAGTTTCGAGTCGCGCCAAGAATGGTTTTCCCCTAAGGATGCTAGGAACTCATACTGATATTACTGAACGCAAGCGTATGGAAGAAGCGCTGCGAGAAAGCGAACAACGCTATCGTTCCGTAATTACAGCGATGGCAGAAGGTATTGTCCTACAGCAATCCGATGGACGCATTACCACCTGTAATGACAGTGCCGAAAGAATTTTAGGGTTAACAGCCGATCAAATGATGGGGCGAACTTCCATCGCTTTGCTATGGCGAGCGATTCATGAAGATGGTACTTCTTTTCCAGGTGAAACTCACCCTGCTGTTGTCACCTTACGCACCGGACAACCCCAATTTAACGTGATTATGGGAGTTCATAAACCTGATGGCAGTTTGACTTGGATTTCAATCAATTCTCAGCCACTGTTTGAATCGGATGAATCAAAACCATCTGCGGTGGTGACATCATTTACAGATATCACAGACCGCAAACAGGCACAAATTGCCCTGCAACAGCAAACAGAACGGGAACGTATGGTTTATGCGATCGCTCAACATATCCGTAGGTCTTTAGACTTGGATGAAATCTTAAACACAACTGTTGCTGAAGTTCGACATTTTCTGCAAACCGATCGCGTCATCATCTATCGCTTTAACCGTGATTGGAGTGGTGTGATTGTCACGGAGTCTATAACAGCAGGTTGGCAATCGATTTTGAATATGGAAATTACAGACAGCTATTTTGTCAATATACAGGGACAGTCTTATCCAGAAAGTACGCTCAGAGTTACTCCAGACATCTACACCGCCGGATTTGCCCCTTGTCATGTAGAGTTATTGGAAAAGTTGCAAGTCAGAGCCAAGCTAGTTGTACCAATTTTACAAGGCGATCGCCTTTGGGGTCTTTTGGTTGCTCATCATTGCAGCGCCCCGCGTCAGTGGCAATCTTGGGCAAGCGAACTGCTTCAGCAATTGGCAACACAGGTAGCGATCGCTATTCAGCAATCAGAACTTTATCAACAATTGCAGCGTGCCAACCAGCAGCTTGAAAATATGGTAATGGTGGATGAATTAACTCAAATCGCCAATCGCCGATGTTTTGATATTAAACTTAATTCTACCTGGCAATATCTTTTACGAGAACAAGGTTTTCTCTCACTACTTTTATGCGACATTGATTATTTTAAACAATATAACGATACTTATGGTCATACGACCGGAGATGATTGTTTGCGCTTTATTGCCCAAGCTTTCAAACAAAATGTCAAACGTTCTAGAGATTTAGCTGCTCGTTATGGTGGAGAAGAGTTTGTTGTCATCTTGCCTAACACTGCTAGTGATGGGGCTTTTCACGTTGCCCAAGAAATTCATAAAGCTATCCAACAGCTAAATATTCCCCACGCGGCATCGCCTGTGATGCACCACGTCACTTTGAGTATCGGAATTGCTACAGTGATTCCGACACCCAGTATGGTTCCTTTAGATTTGATTGAGGCAGCAGATCAAGCCCTTTATCAAGCCAAAGCAAACGGGCGTAATCGTTCTTGTATAAATAGACTGTCTTAGCTCGACTTTATCCAAAATTAAGAACTTGCTTATCTTGATACGGCAAAAACCCTAGCTTTTTGGCAAAAACTTTTTCCATGTCACTGATTATCGGTTAAATCTAAAAAGTAAAACTACCGTCCCACAAAGGTTTCAGTGTCAGGTTTTGGGTTTCGTAAAAATGGATAAAGTCGAGCTTAGAGAGTGAGTGATGCCTGCGGTTCTTGCGATCCTACGCTAATCAAGTAATTGTTAATATTTTCTAAAGTTTTTTAACTACTATCATTTCTTTATTAGTTCTTTATTTTCTGTTTATAAATTAAAGCTGTTGGTAGTTAAGCCAAGAGCAAACTACTTATTTGTGTTTAATTTTTTTAATAAAACAACAATTTTATGACAAACTGCCCTTGCTGTTCCAACCAAATGCTTCGTCACATTCGTTTACAAGAAACCTACTGGTTCTGCCGCCACTGCTGGCAAGAGATGCCTAACCTGAGTTTAGATAAAAGTACTTTAAATTTGACTAGAAAAAACACACTATTAGCCAAAGAAACAATTTCAATCAACCACAAATTTTTGAAAATGAACGTCAGAACAGAGCTTTGTGTTTGAATGAATCAATAAGCAAATACCAAACGAGCTACACTATCGCTTTTAGAGGATGTTTGAAAAGTATTGGAAATTAAACTTTTCAAACATCCTCTAAAATAGTTTGACTAATAGGTTGAAAGATAATATCCCTATATTTACAGAATATTTTAAGTAATGTCTCTCCAAAAACCTTTTAAAAAACTTATATTTTATTAGTTGTTATAATTTAGAATAGAAGCGATAAAGCCGCTATAATGACTCTCTTATATCGCTTGTTCATCTGCTTTCATCGCTAAACCAGATGGGATTCTAACCACTCGAAATCACGCGAATATTAAATGACTCTTAAACCGTGTAATCAAGTACTCTTGCATCTTAATTAAGTCTGATATCTTCTTGGGAACAGCTTTATTGTTGTCAGGTAGATTGATGAGTCGAATTAATGGATTTGTCGGGCGACGTAATTTCTTGAAATTCGCCAGTGTTGTAGGTATTGCAGCTACTACTTTTGGTGATAGCTTTTGGAATACAGAGCAAACTGCTGTTGCTGATATTCACCCAGTTAACCCTAATTCAATCAGTCCAAATGAAGCCATCAAACGCTTGCTTGATGGTAATCAAAGATTTATCCATCAAAAACGCCAATATCCCGATCAATCACTAGAACACCTGCGATTAGTTGCGAAAGCTCAGTATCCCTTTGCCGCCATATTGGGCTGTGCAGATTCTAGAGTACCCGCAGAAATTGTCTTCGATCGAGGACTTGGAGATTTATTTGTCGTGCGAGTTGCTGGTAATGTTGTCAGTGACACGGTTATAGGTAGTCTGGAATATTCTACAGCAGTATTGGGTTCGCAGTTGATTATGGTTTTGGGTCATAGAAGATGTGGTGCAGTAGCAGAAGCAATCAAAAACGAACCACTTCCGGGCAGAATTGGTTTGATTATTGAAGGTATCAAACCATCTGTAGAAAGGGTAAAGCTCAGAACTGGCGATAATATGCAAGATGCAGTTATAGCCAACATTCAATATCAAACTGAAAAGTTGCAAGAAAGCTCAACTATTTTAGCTAAATTGCTTCGTGAAGGTAAACTAAAAATTGTTGGTGCTTGTTACGATATTGATACTGGTAAAGTCAACATTCTTACTTGAATATCTCCCACATTTCCAGTGTAGGATTCTTACACTATATTAGTGTATTGCAATTCATTAAAATCCCTATTAGAAATTGAAATAAATCTAGTTGATTTTGAGAAATTGCCATTTCCTATTGCAATTCATCAAAATCCTTATATATAAAGATTGTTTTGCTGCCAATACGGTTCGGTTAAGATCCCCCCGCCTACGGCGACCCCCTTAAAAAGGGGGTAAAAGAGGCTTTTTGCTCCCCAATAAATTGGGGGGTTGGGGGGATCTTCAAAATATAAAAACGTTAACCGAACCGTACTGGTTTTGCTCCTACCTCTTACATATCTCTCAGCAGATAGCTTGCTTGTTAAGCTTATCCGTGGTTTGATTAAAGTACGGCATATACATCGATTTATCGTAGTTGATGACTACTCAATTACTTGAATTAACTTGTCAGCCATAAAATAAATATAAAACTTTCCATGCCTATCCAAACTATTGGTATTTTAAGTCCGGGTGATATGGGACAGGCGATCGCAGCTGTTCTCAATCAACATGGATTGAAAACTATTGCAGCCCTAGACGATCGCAGTGAACGAACTCGGCAATTAGCAGCCGCAGCCAACATCCAAGATGTGGGTTCCCTCACACAATTGGTCATTGAATCTGATGTGGTGTTGTCAGTTCTAGTCCCGGCAGTGGCTACCCAAGCGGCGAAGCAAGTAGCTGAGGCGATCGCCAATGTTGGTAAACCCATTCTCTACGTTGATTGTAATGCGATCGCACCCCAAAAAGTCATAAATATCGGCCACTTGATTGAATCAGTTGGAGGAACATTTGTAGATGCATCAATTATTGGCCCACCACCGCGAGTTCCCAATCGCACCCGCATTTACACTTCTGGAAAACAGGCAAATCAACTCCAACAACTGCGCGATCGCGGACTGGATGTACGGGTAATTGGTGATGAAATTGGTCAGGCTTCCGGGTTGAAAATGTCCTATGCAGCACTGACAAAGGGGCTTACAGCAATTGGCACAGAATTACTAATTGCAGCCCATCGTTTAGGTTTAGATAAGGAACTATGGGATGAAATATCTAATAGTCAACCAGAACTTGCTAGTATTTTAACGCGTTCCATTCCCACGATGACACCGAAAGCACATCGTTGGGTAGGAGAGATGGAAGAGATTGCAGAAACCTTTAAAGAGTTAGGTCTGACAGAGCAGATTTTTTACGGAGCAGCTAACGTTTACCGTTTGGTGAAAGAAACCTCCTTGGGTAAAGAAACACCAGAAAAGTCTAATCGCGATCGCCCGTTGGATGAAATCATTACAATCCTTTCCAATGAAGCAAGTGACACTTAATCGTAAAAACTGAGAATCTATGACTCAAGAGCAATGGACTGCGGTCGATCGTTACTTTACCGATCTGCTTGTGCCGTCAGACTCCGTGCTGGATAAAGCCCTCCAAACCAGTGCCGCCGCCGGACTACCGCCGCATAACGTTTCGCCAAACCAAGGCAAACTGTTGTTACTGTTGGCGCAAATCCAAGGAGCGCGAAGCATCTTAGAGATTGGCACACTGGGCGGCTACAGTACGATCTGGCTGGCGCGGGCGTTACCCAGCAATGGCCGCCTAATCACACTGGAAGCTGACCCAAAGCACGCCGAAATTGCCCGCGCCAATATCGCTCACGCTGGTCTGTCTGACGTTGTTGACCTCCGCCTCGGACAAGCCCTCTCTACACTGCCACAGATTGCCGCCGAAGGTCACAGCCCATTTGACTTAATCTTCATCGACGCTGATAAACCAAGTAATCCCGATTACTTCGCGTGGGCGCTCAAGCTTTCCCGTCGCGGCAGCCTGATTATCGCTGATAATGTTGTGCGTAACGGAGCGGTGATTGATTCCAGTAGCAACGATCCTAGCGTTCAGGGGGTGCGTTGCTTCAACGAACTGCTTGCTTCTGAGCCACGCGTCAACGCCACGGCAATCCAGACTGTGGGTAGCAAAGGATATGACGGCTTTGCGATCGCGATCGTCACGGCTGACCAATAGCCAATATACCTGCCTTGAAAATAGTGTTGGCGATGTTTGAGTCGATCTACACTAACGCCAACTCATAAAAATTTAGAAAAAACTTAAAGCTTGTAATAAATAAACCCAGCAGGGACTATATAACAAGTCCCCCTGCCAGGAAGGTATAGTATATTCTGGCCATGTTTGATTAGATTAGCGCTTATTTATAAAAAATAATTGCGTATCCTTAAATACAATAACTAAATACTTCGTAAAACACAGTTAAGAAAAGTTATTAAATAGGTTAATTTACAATTAAAATCCAATACGCTTGGGTTAAGAGTTCTTTACTCTAGCTGAGTTGGTAAGTAGGTCGTCGTGAATATTTATCGTCAGGGCAAGGCAGGAGGCAGGAGGCAGAAGGAAAGAGAGTTTGAGCTTCGTTTATCTTTATTAACATAGTTATGTTTTTTCTCGCCAACTTACTTAAAGGCTTAACAAACTCTCTAGACGTAAACTGAAACATAAACTCTAAGACTTTAAATATTTAGTGAAATTAAATATGCATTATCCAGAACCTTAGTAGAGACGTACTATTGCTACGTCTCTACATTTTTTCTACCAAATGTCTCTTGAGTAGAGTAAGTGGCAGAGGTAAGCTTTTTGAGAATGGGATGAGATCGCTTACTTTTATGTTCGTCGATTAACTAGGGTAGCGCTAGCTTGGTCAACAGGCATTAGCACAACTTCATTAATATTGACATGGGGCGATCGCGTCACACAGAAAAATATCACATCAGCCACATCATCTGCTGTTAGGGGTGTAACTCCCTGGTAGACTTTGTTGGCGCGTTCAGTATTTCCGTGAAAGCGTACCTCGCTAAATTCCGTTTCTACCATACCAGGATCGACAGAAGTTACACGGACTTGCGTACCCAACAGGTCTTGTTTTAAACCTTCAGAAATGGCTCTCACAGCAGCTTTGGTAGCACAGTAGACATTGCCACCGGGATAGGTTTGATGTCCGGCGATGGAACCTAAATTTACCACATGACCGCGATCGCGACTTACCATTCCTGGAACGACATAGCGGGAGACATAAAGTAAACCCTTAACGTTAGTATCAATCATGTCTTCCCAGTCTTGAAAGCTGCCTTCGTGTAACTTGTCTAAACCACGACTCAAGCCAGCATTATTAATGAGAATGTCGATGTCAGACCAGGCAGGGGGTAGATTTGCAATAGCAGATTCAACAGCATGGCGATCGCGCACATCTAGCTGTAATAAATGAATTTCAGTACTAAAATCTTTACTCAGAGTATCTGCTAGCTGCTGCAAACGTTCTAACCTTCGTGCTGCTAAAATCAGTTTTGCACCCGCACCAGCAAAGATTTTTGCACAAGCAGTACCAATACCACTACTTGCACCAGTAATCAAAATGATTTGATTTTGTAGGGAAGTCATTAGGATAGTTAGGAGTGAAAAGTAAACAAAGATAGTTAGAAGTGAGGAGTTAACAGTTATGAATTATGAATTAGCACAAGTTTCATCGTTCATAATTTATCATCAATCGGTCTATAACTCCTAACTCCTAACTCCTAACTCCTAACTACTTCTTCACCACTTGCAAGCGCTGAGTTACCATTGTCATTCCATTACCTCGCAGGATGACAGCAGAAATCCATTGGCTACCTGGGGTAGATGGTGCTTGTCCTACTTTAAACAATCCGCCAGATGTCAGTAATTCCAAATCGACGGGTGTAGGATTAAGAAATTTATCTGGTTGGATAGATTCTTCTAAGGCCGTTCCTAGTAAAAAATCATCACCAAGTGGCTGTTGAACGATCGCATCAAAATTATACTTCTGACCGACTTGCACTTGCTGGGGTAATTTAATATCAATTTGGGGCGGATTACTACCAGAAGTAAGCAGGGTGCGTTCTGACAAAATGTCTTGGCGGACTATTTTTCCGCCTTCAATGCGCTGACGCGATTTAATCGTGGCATTGAGAGCTAACTTATTACCGTTACCAGAGGGTAAGCCAGTTATCTTCGTCTCTGTTTCAGCAATAATTCCATTGGCTTCAGGTTTTGAAGATAGCAGTTTCGTGCTGTATTGCAATTTCGGATATCGTTGCCAAAGTGAAGTCAAAGACTTTTCCAGGGTTTGGAGGTTTAATCCATCGCCATGAGTGAAATTGGGACTGTAAAATTGCAACACCCCTCTGATATCGCCTCGGCTGGCGGCGGTATCAACTTGTGTCAACAGGTTTGTCAAAGCAGCTGGTGCATTTTGGGCTGTTGTGGCTTGGGATAATTGCTGTGGTGTCGTCGCCTGAGTACGTTGCCAACCAGTTGTTAAACCAATAGTCAGCAGAAACGAAACTAGCCAAATATTTGCTGGGAATTTGAGTTGTCGTCTCACTAAGGCGGTAATAATGTTAGTCATGGGTAAGAGTTTACTGATTTGATTAGAGAAAGTAAGCAAATTGTTTTATCTTAGTTAAGCTAGACGCTAAACGGTAGAGGTTTGATGGCAAACGCACCGATACGATTATTAATAGCTGCCAGTGGGACTGGTGGACATTTGTTTCCAGCGATCGCCCTGGCACAAAAACTTCCAGATTATCAAATAGAATGGCTGGGAGTACCCGATCGCCTAGAAACTCAACTTGTCCCGAAACAGTATCCCTTGAATACTATTGCAGTTGAAGGGTTTCAGCAAGGGTTTGGAGTTTCCTCGATTCGCATTTTGGGTAAACTCGCCCTTTCGATTCTAGAAGTCAGACGAATTCTCAAACAGGGAAATTTTCAAGGGGTGTTTACCACTGGCGGTTACATTGCCGGGCCAGCCGTGATTGCGGCGCGTTCTCTCGGTTTACCCGTGGTTTTCCACGAATCTAACGCCTTACCAGGTAAAGTAACTCGCTTTTTTGGCCCTTGGTGTAGTGCGGTAGCTTTGGGATTTGAAGTCGCTGCTAAGTATTTACCTCGTGCCAAAAATGTCTATGTTGGTACTCCGGTTAGAGCGCAATTTCTTGATGGGGCAATTAATGCGCCACTAGATTTAGCTATTCCTGATGGTGTGCCTTTAATTGTTGTTTTTGGTGGTAGCCAGGGTGCAGTTGCAGTAAATAAATTGGTGCGCGAATCTGCAAAAGCTTGGTTTGATGCTGGTGTTTATGTAGTACATTTAACTGGCGATCGCGATCCCCAAGCAGATAGTCTCAAACATCCACAGTACATAGCCTTGCCTTTTTACAACAATATGGCAGCGTTATTGCAACGAGCAACTCTTGCCATTAGTCGTTCTGGCGCAGGTAGCTTAACAGAATTAGCAGTGTGTGGAACGCCTGCGATTTTGATTCCTTACCCCTTTGCCGCAGAAGACCATCAATCTTACAATGCAGACGTATTTACTTCATCGGGTGCAGCGTTAACGTTGAAGCAATCTGAGTTGACAACTGAAGTATTGCAAAGTAGTGTGTTGAATTTATTGCAGTCACCTCAAGAGTTAGCAAACATGGGGAAAAAAGCAAAGGCGATCGCAGTTCCTGATAGTGCCGAAAAATTGGCGCAGTTAGTGCGTGAGGTGATAGAAACATAACGTTGATTATTTAGCATTAAAGAATATGTTATTGAGCAAAAAACTTCGCTTTAGAGTAGGTTGTGCTGCCTTATTACTTGTCAGTTTAGCAAGTAGTTATCTATATACCCACTCAAAAACTAAACAGTCATTTACTCAACAAGAAAATTCTGCCCTACTTCAATCGCAGATTTCTCTGACTTCAAATAAAGATAGCGATCGACTTAACTCTAAGTCTCAAAATGCTTTTACATCTCGACAGAATTTGTTAACAGCATCTACACCCTATCCAGTTGTTGATGAGTTCAAAAAATATAAATTTAACATTAATGGCAGCCAGATTGCTACTTCAGGAAAACTACCAAATAGTAAGGTTAAATTTAATCAAAGAGATTTATTAACTGTTCTCGTTAATACTAGAAAATATTTTCAAGATTATGCTTCAGAAGATCCAGATATTATGCGTACAGGAGTGCTTGCAACTCAAGGAGTTACTGTAGCAGATGTCCTTAAGACTTTGGATTTCATGATTGCTGTTTTGAAGGAAGATATTGCTAATAATCGGGCTACTCGTTTACAAGACTCTCAATTTATTAATACCAACTTTCGAGTCATTAAATGGTCTGCTTACAACCCCAAAGCTAAACAGCAAAAACAATTACGAATTACCAAATATGCTGTATTTACTCACCCTGGTTCCCGCAAGAAAACCTCTACTTTTAATATACCAATTTATAGCTTAAAAGATAACTCGAATAACGATAAGTTCTACACTCGATACACAAAGCAAGATGTTTTATCTGGTATTTATGAACCAGGTGGTCGAGAATTTGGAAAAGTTAATACTCTTGCTTATCTAACCAGAAATGGCTTAGAAGAAGCAATTATGGAAGGAACAATCCTGATTAATTTTACAGATGGTTATAAGGCATTTTTTAATGTAGATAGAAACAATGGAATGGCTTATATCCGTGGATTAAAGGCAACAGCACAAAAGCGTTATTGGTATTTTAGAGAAGTTGATGCTATTAAAGGCTATGGATACAAAATAGATGCAAAAATTTCTATCAAACCCGGAGTTACTTTTGCTGGAGATGTTTTAAATATCGGTTTAGGTAAAGTGATTGTAATTGAGCATACTCAAGGTGGTCGCAAACATCTGCAAATGGGAGTCATCGCCGATACAGGCGGAGCATTTTTACCCAATCTTTATCAGCTCGATTTTTTGGCAGGTATTTTTAAGAATAAAACAGAATTTGGGCAGAATATCAGCCAAATACCGGACTATGCTACGGCATATTTTTTAGTAAAGAAGTAATGCATTGACCAAAGAGGGGGGAAAGGGAAAAGGTTAAAGAGAAAGGAAAAAGATGTATTTCGAGATACGTAGTACGAGAAATACAGCGTCCTCGCCTCATATCAAGCCCCTAACTTTAGTTATGGGGTTCCCTTTGCCCTTTCCCAATAAAGATGCATCCCTTGCCCGAAGGGCTTGACCCGATGTCAAAAATCTATGCACGGGTTAACAATTCTAAGTTGTGACCATCGGAGTCATAGAAATAGAAGCCACGACCTTCCTTTCTGTGGTTAATTTGTCCTTTCTTGTGATGCATGGGGTCGCTGCTGTATTCAATACCTGCTTCTTTGATGCGTGCAAAAATTGCATCAAATTCTTCATCACTAACGTGGAACGCATAATGATGTGACTCGAACGCTTCAGCGTCGGCGAAGTCAAGCGTTAATGCATCATTTATATGTACAGCAGCAAAGTGACCAACGGGATGCTCGACCTCTAAACCGAAAATTTTTGCAAAGAACCTCGCCGCTGCTTCTTTGTCATGTGCGGGCACTATGGTGTGATTTAGAGTAATTGTCATGTCACACCTTCCCTCCTAATTTTGGTACTAATCCATATCAACTCTCAATTTCAGAGTCGATAACAATAATGTTCCTTTCTATTTTATCTTTTGGGCGCTAACACCAGAGTAAATATATCTAAATCCTGGGTTCAACAGTATTGTGAACAACTGCAAACACTAAAGCTCAAGCTTAAATAAGCAAACCTGATAACTCGTATCAGTTTTACTGAAGTAATAAAACTTGATTAAATTTTGTAAAGCAGTGTAAAGTAGTTTCACAGGCAAAGACGAAACCGCCTGATTCATAAATAACCGCAATCATAAAACAATGACAACAACCATCCA
>NZ_JAVRCB010000016.1:0-155401 GCF_034530955.1 Nostoc sp. DedQUE05
GAAGGAATAAAGCTGTACTGAGTTTTTTTCAAAAATCAAATATGAGTCCTATAGGAAATCTATCTGCTAGAAGACTGATTTCCATAACTTGTTTTCTTGGATACATATTTCCTTTTATCCCTTTAGTGCGTAAATTTTAGAGATAACAGTGTTTAGTAAGAGTAAATGTTGGATATATTTGCCAAACCAAAATATCATAATCTTTGTTTAGGCATTAAACTCGCGACTCAAGGCTAAAAGTATGACTTTATCGATCGCACATTTGGGGCCTCCCGGTACTTATGCAGAACAAGCAACTATTTTTTATGCCAACTGGTTGAGCAAAAGTAGGGCAATTGAAGCTAGATTATGCCCCTATCCCAGCATTTCCCAATCACTGCAAGCCGTTGCGAATGGTCAAGCGCAGTTGGCTGTTGTACCAGTGGAAAATTCTATTGAAGGAAGTGTTACTACAACACTAGATACACTTTGGCAATTGGACAGTTTGCGAATTCAGTTGGCTTTGGTATTACCCATTGCCCATATGTTAATTTCTTGTGCGTCTAATTTAGATAGGATTAAAACTGTTTACTCTCACCCACAAGCTTTGGCACAATGTCAGGGATGGTTAGAGCGGTTTCTGCCGACTATACAGATTATTCCTAGCAATTCTACAACCGAAGCACTACAGCGATTGGAGCAAGAGACAACAACAGCAGCGATCGCTTCTAGCAGAGCGGCTCAACTCTACAAATTGCCGATACTTGCCAGTAACATCAACGACTATCCAGAAAACTTTACTCGTTTTTGGGTAGTAAGTCAGGGGGA
This sequence comes from Nostoc sp. DedQUE05, assembly GCF_034530955.1. NCBI lineage: Bacteria > Bacillati > Cyanobacteriota > Cyanophyceae > Nostocales > Nostocaceae > Nostoc > Nostoc sp. DedQUE05. The sequence goes on from NZ_JAVRCB010000016.1 coordinate 808, forward strand.
GGTAGACGCTGGATACCAAGCAACAAAAGCGGCTGCTAGTCACACATCGCTGGCTTTTAGTATGCCTGCCAACACACCCGGAGCATTGGTCAAACCTTTGCAAATATTTGCTCAACTAGGGATTAACCTCAGCCGGATTGAATCTCGTCCGACGAAGCGATCGCTAGGCGAATACTTGTTTTTCATGGATTTAGAAGCAGATGTCAAGGAAGCACAAATGCAATCTGCTTTAGCAGAATTAACTACCCACACAGAGATTTTAAAAATTCTTGGCGCTTACAATGTTTTACCGATCGCCGCCGTTACTTAAAAAGTTAGAAGTTATTTGTTAAGAGTTATCATTTATGATTTACCAGTTTTCAGCTAGAAAATATAAATTATAAGTTGTCGAGCTTTTATTTTTGTTTTTCTTCCTTACTCCTCACTTTTCACTAAATGTATCTTTGAGAACAGCGCGAGCTGCCAAGTGATTCCGAGTAGAAGTTAAAATTTCTGCTTCCCGCTCTAGACGGGTTACAGTATCTTGCATTTCTAACAATAATTGCTGCTCTGCGGCGACACCATAAAGATTACTGGCTACCCAATAAGATAACTCTGTTGGTAGATCGGGCAAATCTTCTGGCAATTCAATATTTTGTTCGGTTAATTTGGCTGACAGACGCACCACATCTCGCAGTAGTTGTTCTACTTCAGTTGATAAAGGTCGCAAATCTTTAGTCGGTGGTTGGTCTTCAATCCATTCAACTAAGCCAACGCGATATGGCTTTTCCCGAACATACTCTAAGACACGAAATCTTTGCTGCCCTAAAGTCATCATCTTGATCCGATCGTCTGGCAGCCGTTGGTGATGAATGATTTCAGCACAGCAACCAGTGTTTGCAATTGTACCTTTGACTGGATCGAACATCAAAACCCCGAACCTGCGATCGCTCTCCAAAATCGTATTCATCATGATTCGGTAGCGAAATTCAAATATGTGCAGGGGTAATGGCCTGGTAGGAAACAGAACTACTTCGGGTAACGGGAACAGAGGTAGTTCGCGAACTGCAATTTTAGAAGATGATGTCATTGTTACTTTGGTATAAACTTAATCTTTAAAATTTCTTTTTCTCTGCTTTTCCCGTACTTTATCTACATTCTATCATTTGTTTCCTAGCTAAATAAAAGCCCTGAGATATATTTCTTCAGGGCTGTGTAAATATTCATACTAATGTAATTTGTCTTTTGTCCTTTGTCCTTTGTCATTAGCAAAGGACAAATGACCAATGACTAATGACTAAATTAAAGTTTGACTTCAATATCTACACCCGATGGTAGATCCAATTTCATCAGGGCATCAATAGTCTTAGAAGAGGGCTGGTAAATGTCAATAATCCGGCGATGAGTACGGGTTTCAAAGTGCTCCCGTGAATCTTTATCTACGTGGGGCGATCGCAGCACACAATAGATCCGGCGTTTTGTTGGTAAAGGAATTGGGCCTATAGCTGTAGCGTTGGTGCGGTTAGCTGTGTCTACAATCTTCTCGCAAGATGTATCTAATAAGCGCCTGTCAAAGGCTTGTAAGCGAATTCTAATCTTCTGCTGCTGTAGAGTTGCCATCTTTAATTTTCCAGGTTCTGCGTAATTAGGGGAGTATTTACAGGTTAACGGTTACAAGTTATCGGTTACAGAAAACTATTACCTGTCCCCTGTAACCTATTACCTTATTTATAAGAGGGAAGAGAAAGGAGCAGAGAGGCAAAATACATACCATCTCTGCTCCTTTGTGATGAGCAAAAAGGTGCTTGCTACTTGATAATTTTGGAGACGACACCAGCACCGATGGTGCGACCACCTTCGCGGATAGCGAAGCGCATTCCTTGTTCAATCGCGATCGCGTTGATCAATTCTACTGTCATCTTGATGCGATCGCCTGGCATCACCATTTCTACTTCTTTGCCTTCATCGGAGGTGTAAGCTTTGATGGTGCCAGTTACATCAGTTGTCCGCACATAGAACTGGGGACGGTAACCAGCGAAAAAGGGAGTCTTACGACCACCTTCTTTTTCTGTTAGGACATAAACCTCACCTTCAAATTCATTGTGAGGTTTAATCGAACCAGGTTTGGCGATAACCATACCCCGTTCAATATCAGCCTTCTGGATACCCCGGAGTAGTACGCCAGCGTTATCCCCAGCCATACCTTGGTCGAGACTCTTCTTGAACATCTCAATACCAGTTACGGTAGTGGCGCGAGTATCTCTGATACCCACTAGTTCAACGTTATCACCAACTTTGACTACACCGCGCTCAATCCGACCGGTGGCGACAGTACCACGACCTGTAATTGAGAAAACGTCTTCTACAGCCATCAGGAAGGGTTTATCAACATCCCGCTCAGGAGTGGGGATGTAAGAATCTACAGCATCCATCAATTCGTAGATTTTGTCTACCCAAGGATTTTCACCGCGTTTGGTCTTGGGATTCTTGGTCATTGCTTCTAGAGCTTGCAGACCAGAGCCTTTGATAATGGGGATATCATCGCCAGGGAAATCGTAGCTAGAAAGCAGTTCTCTAAGTTCTAGTTCTACTAGTTCCAAGAGTTCTGGGTCATCCATCAAATCTTCTTTGTTCAAGAAGACAACCAGACTGGGAACGCCTACCTGTTTTGCCAACAGGATGTGTTCGCGGGTTTGGGGCATAGGGCCATCGGTAGCAGCAACTACGAGGATACCTCCGTCCATTTGGGCAGCACCGGTGATCATGTTCTTCACATAGTCAGCGTGCCCTGGACAGTCTACGTGAGCATAGTGCCGACTTTCGGTTTCATACTCTACGTGAGCAGTATTGATGGTAATACCCCGTGCCTTTTCTTCTGGGGCATTATCAATTTGGTCGTAGCCCTTAGCTACAGCTTGACCAAGAGCTGCCAATGTCAGGGTGATGGCTGCTGTCAAGGTAGTTTTACCGTGGTCAACGTGGCCAACTGTACCGATATTAATGTGGGGTTTATTCCTTTCAAACTTTGCGCGTGCCATGAATGCTCATTTCCTTATTTTAACTAAGCGTTCCCTTTGCTTTTTGCAATGATAGTTTCAGCTACGCTGCGAGGCACCTCTTCGTAGTGGCTGAACTCCATCGTGAAGGTACCCCGACCTTGCGTTTTTGACCGAATATCAGTGGCGTAGCCAAACATGCTCGCCAATGGAACTTTGGATGTTACCTTAGCGAGTCCCTTTTCGGTGCTTTGGCTTTCAATCTGCCCTCGGCGGGTGTTAAGGTCGCCAATGACGTTCCCCATATAGTCTTCAGGAACTTCAACTTCAACTTTCATCATAGGTTCTAAGATGACAGGTGAAGCTTTCAGTACAGCCTCCTTCATCGCCATTGAGCCAGCGATTTTGAAAGCCATTTCGGAAGAGTCTACATCGTGGTATGACCCATCAATTAGCGTTGCTTTAACGTCAATCAATGGATATCCAGCTAGAACACCGGATTCACAGCTTTCTTTCATTCCTTGTTCTGCGGGGCCAACGTACTCTTTAGGTACTGTACCGCCAGCAATTTTGGAAACGAATTCAAAGCCAGTACCGGGTTCTCCAGGCTCCAAATTGATCACAACGTGACCGTATTGACCTTTACCACCACTTTGGCGGATGAATTTGCCCTCAACTTTGTTCACAGCTTTCCGAATTGTTTCTCGGTAAGCTACTTGTGGGGCACCTACATTCGCTTCCACCTTGAATTCTCGTAACATCCGGTCTACTAGAATTTCTAGGTGTAGCTCTCCCATTCCCGCGATCACGGTCTGGTTTGTTTCCGGATCGACGCGGACACGGAAGGTGGGGTCTTCTTCTGAGAGAGATTGCAGAGCCTTGGACAGTTTGTCCATGTCGTTCTTGGTTTTGGGTTCAACCGCCACCGAGATCACAGGCTCAGGAATGAATAGGGATTCCAGAATTACTGGCGATCCATCATCACAGAGTGTGTCACCTGTCAAGGTGTCTTTCAATCCCAGAGCTGCTCCTAAATCACCCGCTCGCAGTTCATCGACATCTTGCCGATCGTCTGCCTTCATTAGAACTAAGCGGGAAATCCGTTCTTTTTTATTCTTACTAGCGTTGAGAACGTAGCTGCCCTTTTTCAGGACACCAGAATAAACGCGAACAAATGTCAGGCGACCGTAAGGGTCAGCCATAATCTTGAATGCCAGAGCTGCTAAGGGTTCGTTGTCATCAGCCCGCCGCTCAACAGTATCGCCATTGGGCAGTAAGCCTTGAATCGGCGGTACTTCACTTGGCGCTGGCAGGTAATCTACAACGGCATCCAGCATCAACTGCACGCCTTTGTTTTTGAATGCTGAACCACAAAGTACTGGTACAATCGTTCCCGCAATTGTGCCTTTACGCAGGGCAGTCCGAATTTCCTGTTCTGTAAGTTCTTCGCCCTCGAAGTACTTAGTCATCAGAGCATCATCGGTTTCTGCTGCGGCTTCTATAAGCTTGGTGCGGAATTCTTCTACCTGCGCTTGCAATTCTTCCGGGATATCGGTTTCCTGGATATCAGTACCTTGGTCATTTGCGTAAATATACGCGCGTTGCCCTACTAGGTCAACAATACCTCGGAAGTCATTTTCACTACCAATTGGTAGTTGAATGGCGATCGCATTGGCCCGCAGGCGATCGCGGATTTGGTCGTGAACTTTATAAAAGTTCGCTCCGGTGCGATCCATCTTGTTGATAAAGGCTATCCGAGGAACTTTGTAGCGTTCTGCTTGACGCCACACTGTCTCAGACTGCGGTTGCACGCCGCCCACAGAACAAAATACTGCGATTACACCATCCAACACGCGCATGGAACGCTCAACTTCAATTGTGAAGTCTACGTGACCCGGAGTATCGATAATGTTAATTTGATGATCTTTCCAACTGGTACTGATGGCAGCGGCAGTAATGGTAATTCCCCGTTCCCGCTCCTGCTCCATCCAGTCTGTGACGGCAGTTCCTTCATGAACTTCGCCAATTTTATGAATTATCCCAGAGTAAAATAATATTCTCTCTGTTGTTGTTGTTTTGCCCGCATCTATATGCGCCGCAATACCAATGTTGCGTACTTTCTCTAGCGGGATCGTGCGTGCCACAGCTACCTCCTATAGTTTTTGCCTCATGATATCTTGTATATTACTCTTTGTTAAGATTCTATACTTTTAGGGAAAACCGTCTTTTTGTGTAAATCTACGATATACCGCTTCGGCAAGGCGATATATCGCTTTTTTACTTAGTAACGATAGTGTGCGAATGCTTTGTTAGCTTCCGCCATCCGGTGCGTTTCTTCGCGTTTGCGAATCGCATTGCCAGTTTCGTTGGCAGCATCCATTAACTCATTTGCCAATTTGCTGGCCATTGTCCGGCCTGGTCTGGAGCGGGAATATTGCACTAACCAACGCAGTGCTAGGGTAGTGCCCCGTTCTGTACGCACTTCCATTGGTACTTGGTAGGTTGCTCCACCAACTCGCCGAGCTTTTACTTCTACTAAAGGCGTGGCATTTCGCACTGCTCTTTCAAAGGTTTCCAAAGCACCAGCACCAGTGCGTTCTTCAATAGTTTTTAATGCATCATAAACAATGCGTGCGGCAAGTGATTTTTTGCCATGACGCATGATCCGTCTGATAATCATGCTCACAAGGCGACTATTATATACTGAGTCAGACGGAACTGGGCGCCTTTGAATAACACCACGACGAGACATACTTCACCTTTAATTCGGAATTGGCAACGAAATTATATGCTATCAAACAGCGGAAACTAAAAGCGGTAGAACCCAACCCTCAGACTTCCTCAATTTTTTCACCCGTTGCAGCAAGGCTGACTTATTTACTGCCAATTTTGGATTTTGGATTTTGGATTAAAATTTGATATATATTCCGATCCCAAGGATCTGAAAAAATCAAAAGTCTTTAAGCCTAATTCCCTTGTGGGTTCGACCAATCCAAAAGACGCTCGATAACTCGCTAACGCTACGCTATCGTAAATCTAAAATCTAAAATTGTTTGACTTGCTATCTGCAACTAAATACTCAAGGCGACAAGATTATAAACTTTAATGTTCAGATGAGAAATTAGCTGTATATTACAGGATTTTCCTCCTCAGAACTTCTACACTTGCTCGCTTAGTGTAGATGTAGCTTGCTTGATTTTTTGAAACAGACTTTAGCAGCCTTCATAACTACTGTTAGAACAAAGACGGCGCTCCTTCTTTTGCCCTTCAGCTTTTTTCAGGTAGACGATTAATCGTGTTGGATGCGATTAATCGCCCGATCCTATTTTTTCGCTTCTTTAGGACGCTTGGTTCCATACTTGGAACGGCCTTGCTTGCGGTCTTTAACTCCGGCTGTATCTAGGGTGCCACGGATAATGTGGTATCTCACGCCTGGTAGATCCTTAACCCGACCGCCACGAATCATCACAACTGAGTGTTCTTGTAAGTTGTGACCAATGCCTGGAATGTAAGCTGTGACTTCAAATCCAGAGGTAAGTCTGACTCTTGCTACTTTGCGTAGGGCTGAGTTAGGCTTTTTTGGTGTGGTCGTATATACTCTGGTACAAACTCCCCGACGTTGGGGACATTGTTTCAGAGCCGGGGACTTGGTTTTCTGACGCGCTTGTTCGCGCTCATTTCGTATTAGCTGCTGTATTGTTGGCATGAGTTACAGCGCGTAAAGCTGCTTATGGTCTAAGTTTTAACAAATCCTGATTATATCTTTTTTGACGGCTTTATGTCAATTGCTATTTTTCCTTAGCGATCGAACATCTGTTTTTTGAATTGTTCAATCATTAAGGACTCAAGGAGAAAGAATTGCCACAGCCACAGGTAGCGATCGCCTGGGGATTGTGGAAGCGAAAACCACCACCCATTAAGTCTTCTGAATAATCAACTTTCAAACCGTTGAGGTAATTTAAGCTTGCGGCATCTATGACCACTTGAATCTCATCCAAGTCGAAAACCTGGTCGTCTACTTTTATTGCTTCATCGAAGGACATATCATAAAAGAACCCGGAACAACCACCTGGTTTTACTGCCAATCGAAACAAGACATTTGGCTGCTTGGACTTTATTCGCCCAATCTCACTTACGGCTGCTTGACTCAGATGAATCATGGAACTCGTTTTTTGCAATTGAATACCCCATCTTCCATTTTACAGATAGGTTGACCCTTGCTTGTGTAAAATTCCAAATCACCAAAGGCATGAGCGCGATCGCTATTATTACATTTATAACACTAACATGCTTCAGTCCCTACCTAGTCAAGGTGGGGACTTCTGGGGTGTAGTAGTTCGTTTACAAAGACGGTTTACCCAAACAAAAATGTATTCAGTTTTGGGGTTAGAGCTTTAATAGCGTTCTTTTGGTTTTAATCTTTGGTACGGGCATAGTCATCTTGGTAGCGGATAATATCATCTTCTCCCAAGTATTCGCCATTTTGGACTTCAATCAATACCAAGGGGATCACGCCAGGATTCTCTAAACGATGAGATGTACATTGGGGTACATATGTTGACTCATTATTGCTCAGTAGTACTTCTTTCTCACCACAAACTACTCTAGCTGTACCAGAGACGACAATCCAATGTTCGCTGCGGTGATGGTGCATTTGTAGACTGAGGCGGTGTCCGGGCTTAACTTCGATGCGCTTAATTTTGTATCCGCGCCCTTCTTCTAAAACTGTAAAAGCACCCCAAGGACGTAATTCAGTTGCAGCAACGCCCCTGGAAGTTATGTTTGGAGGGAGGTGTAGAGTTTCAGTCTGTGTAGTTTCTTGATATCGAGCCATAGTTACCTCATTTGAAGACATAACAAACCGTTGGTACTCTTAATTATTGATAAAAAAATCTGGCGCTATCTTGCAACCTTGGAAATCAGCAATTTTGTCGCACTTTGATAAACATAGCAAAATCAAACCTGATGGTGTAAACCATTACTACTAAAATTCTGATGTTTACACCAAGTCTTCATCAAGCAAAATGATAGCTTGTTCTAAACTTTAAAAAAGATGGGGCATGGGGCATTGGGCATTGATGATTTAGATCCCTATTCCCTGTTTTCCATTCCCTCATTTTCGTGGTTGTAGGAAAATACCAATTCCGTTGTGAACACGAGCAGCGGTACTGGGCGATCGATCGAGTAGTTGCCCTCCTAAGTAGAGGCTGGTAGAACTACCGCCATCTAAATTTAAAGCATTCACACAGCCCATGAGTTGCATCAATTGAGCATGTTCTGCCAAATTAGGCCCATAACCGCCGACACGATTATGTGTGGCAGTAATCATCAGTGTGCCTGTTTCTGTTGTGCAAATACCGCTACGAATAGCTTTTTCGGCAATAAAGGCATTGCTGAATTTTTCGCCTTTGGCATCAAGAACAATTTGACGATTTTGGACTAATAGCGGCCCAGCACCGATAATGTGGGGATAACGACTAAAATCTGTAGGAACAGTGGTGGTGGAAATACTTACTGTGGTTCCAATAGGTAGCTGGGAGGCAGCACTAGCAGCGTTGGCGCGTAAGGCTAGTAGGTAGCTATCCTGGGGAATGGGAATCGGCGTCTCACCAACTTTGCCGCCTGGTAGCTGATTAATAATTTGATCTTTCTGCACCACTAAGATAATTTCGTTATCTGTTAAGGGCGTGTAAGTTGCTCCCCAAGCTGAGGTGTAACGAGCAATGCCACTTTGAATGTAACCACTGTTGAGAAATAGAATTGGTAAGCGCTGGTCATTTGCTGCAATTAAAGTTTCTTCTAAAGTGAGACGACTGAAGTAAAATTGGCCTGAATTATTCCAAGCGATCGCACCTCGGTTAAGAATCGGGCCTGATAACCACTGATTATCCCGACGAATCGCACCCAATGGCAATTTATTATTACGGTTAAAATAACCACCGTTAATTCCAGCTACTGCTAAGTAACGTTGTGCTGTTTGAATTAAGGGAGCAGTACCCGCAAGCCCGTCAGGACTAGCCCACATAGGTTTCAAGGTTAATCCAAATTTGCGGGGATTAACTTCTAACCAGACGACTGGAAAGCGTTCTGTGCCTAAGTTGACATAATGCTGTCGCCAGTTCAATCCTGGGGCCCAAGTAATATCTCGTTCTTCTAGGGGATCGGGTCGAATATTGATAATCAGGCGATTGGGGTTATTTAAAGTACTAACTTGAGGCGATAGACCAAAGGGAACGCTCAGACTAATAATCGTTTGGTTTTTCACCACCTCTACTTTTTGAATCAGTGGTTCAGGGGTTGCTGGTATTGGTTGTGTTGGTGTAACTGGTAATAATTGTTTGAGCAGGTTTGGCAGCAATGTTGGTGGTGCTGCTGGTGGCTGGGGAGTATAGCGTTCTATCAAAACGGGTTCGGCGATTCCATCAAGAGTAATTGTCCACTCTCGATTTGGTGGTGCAGTGGGTTTGGGAGTTGGCGTGTCGGGATCGGAGGATGGAGTTTGGGGTTTGGCGATCGCTGATCCTTGTACAATTTGCCAGGGAGTGGGACGATCTAAATTGACAAGAATCCGAGTCTGTTGCAAAGGGGTACTTGCCTCTGGAGGTTCCTGACTCTGAACAATATTTGTGATTTGTGTTTTTGGGGTAGAAATCAGCAAAGTGTTGCCATTAGCTTGAATTTGCCAGCCAGATGTTTGAGCAAAATTAGTGATATCCAGATAGCGATATGCTCCTATTAGCCTGGTAGATAATACTAATGGCTTTGTCACCGACGAAAACCACTGTATTGGTTGCTTCGCTGAATTACTACTGTTTAAGAAATTTACTCCAATTAATTGCCTGAATGCCCCATCACTGAGATGAGTTGTCACCTGTCCAGATTTTCCAGGTCGCTGTAACCAAGTTCCTGCTAAAGTACGACCATTGAGGGAAATTTGATTACCAGAGGATGCCACACCTGTTAAAGGAGGTGCAGGTGACTGTGAGATTAACCTGGATATAAATTTGGCCGTTTTCGGGGACTCCTGGGCGTTGGTAGCACAAGTAGTCGTTAAGCACAGTACTGTTAAAAGTATTGGTGACACAGTAGCCCGGAAGAATCTGCGATCGCCCTTGGCGTTTGCAGAGCCATCACTAATCTCTGATTGGCAACAATTCGGCATTTTTACCATAATTTACTAGGTACTTTGGAAAACTATTACCCAAGGTTTAAACTAACCAATTATTTGGAAATATCAAGGAAAGATGACTTTATTTTTGAATAAATATGGTAATCTATATATTGGCTACTTGTCTCTTTTAGACAAACATTAGACACACATTAATTTATTTAGACGCTAAAGCCACTGCAACCTAGTTTTTTAACTCCCAACTAATTCTAACCACACTATATACGGTAGTTTTGGTTATCAAAACTGGATTAAGATATTTAATCCTGCCGATAGTTGCTACTGTTATTACTTCAGTAATGTCTAGTTAATAGTAATACATGCGGCAACTGGTAAGCGGCAAAATTCTAGACAACAAAAATATTTGGGAATTGTCAAATGGGTATATATTGTAATACGCTGATTTTATTGCTGGATCGGGATAACCAAATAATTACTAATTCGTAATTCGTAATTCGTAATTAAAAGGGTACACCAGCTCAGACTCAATTTTTAATTCAATGGTTAACAAAACAATGGAGGGTAGAACCCCTCACTGATTGCAACCACGAATTAAGGTAGCGTAGCGTAAAGCCTTTAGCATAGCTTCTCTAAGAAACGCAAGGCGACTGCTTAGAGTGAGTTCTTGATTGTCACGATCGATTACTAATTATCTGGGCTTTGGCTTAAAAAAATAGTGCAGCGTTCAGTTTTAGTTTTGTTTCAGGTGAGCCGAAATAGGCTCTATGAGTAGCTAGCGTGCATCTGGAAAAAGAAATTGAAAAAATACTTAGCTTCAAAATATAAAAAAGAAACTGTCAGGGCAAAAATGATGTCTTGGCGGAGGTAAGTTGTCTAACACCGCATAAATACATAAAAAACACGCAAAGATTTTAACACGGGTTAACTAACAAAGTAAAACCGAAGTTAAAATTTTTTTTCCCTAAATTTCGGTGCTTATATATTTTTCCATCGCTGAATTTAGAAATTTTTTTCCCACAATGTAGTGGCAAAATTGGTAACTCAATACTTCAGGAACAGGGTATGAATAATAAACCGATGAATCAAGACCAGAAAATCACAGCGAATATCAACTCAAGAGATACCTATCAGGGGCAAAAGTGGTTAGTAGAAGAACGAGATGCCTGTGGTGTAGGTTTTATTGCTCATCGCCAAAATCATACCAGCCATGAAATTGTCGAAAAAGCCTTAGCTGCTTTAGCCTGCTTAGAACACCGGGGAGGTTGTAGCGCCGATCGCGACTCTGGTGATGGTGCTGGAGTCTTGACAGCAATCCCTTGGGAGTTGTTCCAACAAGACTTTGCCCAAAGAGGGAAGGAATTTCCATCTAGCGATCGCATAGCTGTGGGGATGATATTTCTACCACAAGACCAGCAAGCTGCACAACAAGCGAGGGTGACTGTCGAGCAAGTAGCTGCTGAAGAGAAATTAATTGTATTGGGTTGGCGAGTAGTACCTGTGCAATCTGATTTGCTGGGGGTACAAGCAAGAGAAAATCAGCCCCAGATTGAACAAGTTTTGTTAGCTTCTGTTGACAAAAGCGGTGATGAATTAGAACGGCAGTTGTATATTACCCGCCGCCGAATTAGTAAAGCTGCAACTAACATCTCAGAAGAATTTTATATCTGTTCGTTGTCAAGTCGCACAATTGTCTACAAAGGTATGGTGCGTTCTGCTGTCTTGGGCAGCTTTTATGACGATTTAAAAAATCCAGCTTACAAAAGCGCCTTTGCTGTTTATCACCGCCGCTTTAGTACCAATACCATGCCCAAGTGGCCCCTAGCGCAACCAATGAGGCTTTTGGGTCACAACGGCGAAATCAATACCTTATTGGGTAACATCAACTGGATGATGGCACGAGAAGCTAGCCTGAATCATCCTGTATGGGGCGATCGCATCCAGGAACTCAAGCCATTAGTTCATATTGATAACAGCGACTCAGCTACCCTAGACAACGTAGTGGAATTGCTGGTTTGCTCTGGACGCAGCCCCTTGGAAGCTTTAATGATTATGGTTCCAGAGGCTTATCAAAATCAGCCTTCTTTACGTGAATCTCCAGAAATTGTTGATTTCTACGAATATTACAGTGGTTTGCAAGAAGCTTGGGACGGGCCAGCACTTTTAGTATTCAGCGATGGCAAAAAAGTTGGTGCAACTCTAGATCGTAATGGTTTAAGACCAGCTCGTTACGCGATTACCAAAGATGATTACATTGTTGTAGCTTCGGAAGCTGGTGTGGTGGATTTCCCAGAAGCCGATATTGTCGAGAAAGGTAGACTCGGCCCAGGGCAAATGATTGCCGTGGATTTAGAAAATCATGAAGTGCTGAAGAATTGGGACATAAAGGGGCGCATCGCCAAGCAGCATCCTTATGGAGAATGGCTGCAACAGTACCGTCAAGAATTAAAGTCATTAGTCATTAGTCATCCGTCATTAGCAAATGGTAATGGCAAAGGAGAATTGATAAATGACCAAGGACAATTGACTATTGACAAGCAAAACTTACTTCAGCGTCAAACTGCCTTTGGCTACACCACAGAAGATGTAGAAATGGTGATTCACCCAATGGCGATCGCCGGTTCAGAACCAACTTTCTGCATGGGTGATGATATTCCTTTAGCCGTGCTGTCACAAAAGCCCCACCTGCTTTATGACTATTTCAAACAGCGCTTTGCTCAGGTGACGAACCCGGCGATCGATCCTCTCCGGGAAAAGTTAGTGATGTCTCTGAAAGTTGAACTAGGCGAACGGGGTAACTTATTAGAACCCAAGCCAGAATATGCTCGGAGATTAAAACTCGAATCGCCAGTGTTAACTGATGGTGAATTAGAGGCGATTAAGCTGTCAGGATTTGCCACAGCTGAGTTGTCAACTCTATTTGCGATCGCTAGCGGCCCAGAAGGATTGAAAGCCGCAGTGCAATCTTTGCAAGCACAAGCAGCTGAGTCAGTCCGGGCAGGTGCAAAGATTTTAATATTAAGCGATCAAGCTAATGACAGTCTCAACACAGAATATACCTACATTCCTCCCCTATTAGCAGTGGGTGCGGTGCATCACCATCTGATTCGTGAGGGGTTGCGAATGAAAACATCCCTGATTGTGAATACTGCTCAATGTTGGAGTACCCATCACTTTGCTTGTCTGATTGGCTATGGTGCTGGTGCAGTTTGCCCATACATGGCTTTAGATACGGTGCGTGATTGGTGGTCCGATCCCAAAACTCAAAAGTTAATGGGTGTGCAAAAAATTCCCACCCTCACGTTAGAACAAGCTTTAGGAAACTATCGCAAAGCTGTAGAGTCAGGTTTGCTGAAAATTCTTTCCAAAATGGGAATTTCTCTGCTATCCAGTTATCAAGCAGCCCAAATCTTTGAAGCCATTGGCATCGGTGGAGATTTAATCGACCTGGGATTCCGTGGGACGACTTCCCGCATCGGTGGTTTAAGTGTTACCGAACTTGCTGATGAAGTGCTTTCCTTCCACGTCAAAGCTTTCCCAGAACTAACGACCAAGAAGTTAGAAAACTTGGGCTTTGTGCAGTACCGTCCTGGCGGCGAGTACCACATGAATAGCCCCGAAATGGTTAAGGCGCTGCATAAGGCTCTAGATGGCAAAAACTACGACCACTACGAAGTTTACAAAAAGCACCTCCAAGGCAGACCAGTAACAGCCTTGCGAGATTTACTAGACTTCCAAGGCGATGCCCCGTCGGTTCCTCTAGAAGAAGTGGAATCGGTATATGAAATAGTCAAGCGTTTCTGCACCGGTGGCATGTCTTTAGGCGCTTTGTCAAGAGAAGCCCACGAAACTTTAGCGATCGCGATGAATCGCATTGGTGGTAAATCAAATTCTGGAGAAGGCGGCGAAGATCCAGTGCGCTACACAGTTCTAGATGATGTAGACGAGTCTGGTTACTCGCCAACCCTACCTCATTTAAAAGGATTGCGAAATGGCGATATAGCTCATAGTGCCATTAAGCAAGTTGCATCGGGACGCTTTGGTGTCACCCCAGAGTACCTAGTTAACGCCAAACAAATTGAAATCAAAATTGCCCAAGGTGCCAAGCCTGGGGAAGGTGGACAACTGCCAGGGCCCAAGGTGAGCCAATACATTGCAATGTTAAGGCGCTCTAAACCAGGTGTGACGCTGATATCGCCACCACCACACCACGATATTTATTCTATTGAAGACCTAGCACAACTGATTTTTGATCTGCATCAAATTAATCCCAAAGCAAAGGTGTCGGTGAAGCTAGTTGCAGAAGTTGGCATTGGCACGATCGCGGCTGGTGTAGCCAAGGCAAACGCTGATATCATCCAAATTTCTGGTCATGATGGTGGTACAGGTGCATCACCACTCAGTTCGATTAAACACGCTGGTTCACCGTGGGAATTGGGTTTAAGTGAAGTGCATCGCGTCTTGATGGAAAATGGCTTGCGCGATCGCGTGATTTTACGCGTAGATGGCGGACTCAAGAGTGGTTGGGATGTGGTAATAGGTGCATTGATGGGCGGTGAAGAATTCGGTTTCGGCTCCATCGCTATGATTGCTGAAGGCTGTATTATGGCGCGAGTTTGCCACATGAACACTTGCCCCGTGGGTGTTGCTACTCAAAAAGAAGAACTCCGCAAGCGGTTTACGGGAATGCCGGAACAAGTTGTCAACTTCTTTTACTTCATTGCTGAAGAAGTGCGGAGTTTGTTAGCCCGACTTGGCTACCGTTCTTTGTCAGAAATTGTTGGACGTGCAGATTTATTAAAACTGCGCCCAGAAGTAAATCTCACCAAAACGCGATCGCTAAATCTCGACTGTTTACTTCAGCTACCAAATAGCAGAGACAATCGTAGCTGGTTGGTGCATGAAGAAGTCCACAGCAACGGCGTGGTTTTGGATGACAAGTTCCTTGGCGATCCTGACATTCAGGCTGCTATTAGGGATCAGTCTACTGTCACCAAGACTTACCCAATTATCAATACTGACAGAACAGTGGGCACAAGATTAGCGGGTGCGATCGCTTCTCAATACGGTGACAGTGGCTTTGAAGGACAAATTAATCTCAACTTTACAGGTAGTGTTGGGCAAAGCTTTGGTGCTTTCAACCTCCCAGGTATAATTCTCAGCCTAGAAGGAGAAGCAAATGACTATGTAGGTAAAGGGATGCATGGTGGTGAAATCATTATCAAACCTCCAACAGATGCTACCTATAACGCCTCACAAAATGTGATAGTTGGCAATACCTGCCTTTATGGTGCTACTGGTGGCATCTTATTTGCCAATGGTCTAGCAGGAGAACGCTTTGCTGTGAGAAACTCCAAAGGCATCGCAGTGATTGAAGGCGCTGGGGATCACTGCTGTGAATACATGACAGGTGGTGTGATTGTCGTCCTTGGCAAAGTAGGACGTAACGTAGCCGCTGGAATGACTGGTGGACTCGCATACTTCTTGGATGAAGACGACTCATTTCGTGAGTTAGTCAACCCAGAAATTGTCAAAATTCAGCGGGTGATTACCGAAGTAGGTGCAAAGCAACTGCAAGAATTAATCCAAAATCATGCAGAACGCACTGGTTCACCAAAGGCGAAGAAAATTCTGCAAAACTGGCAAGAATTTTTGCCGAAATTCTGGCAGTTGGTTCCGCCTTCTGAAGCTGATAGTCCAGAAGCCAATCCTGAAAAAAAAACAACTGAGTTCAGTTTAGTAACCAGTCATTAGTAACTATAACCGTTCTCATACTCTGCCTTAAGGCATTCTCCCGGCAAAGAAGTTGCACAAACAGGTACTCTGCGAAAACGCCTTTAGATACCTAAAGCAGTCACCTGAATTTCCCTCTTAAAAAGAGCGTAGGAGAAAATATATTCCCCCTTTTTTAGGGGGAATATTCACTAACTGATTCACAAATGAACTTTAGACTAAGACTACAAAAGTGACCGAGCAATTAAATCCTGTCAAAGTCTAAGTAATAAATTCGAGTTCGGCACTGTCCTGAAATCTACCTAATTGAGTATAGAAGGCATTACCTAAATCCTGGTACACTGCACTATAAATGTTTACCAACAAATTAGGATTTGTCTATAAAAATGCTTATAGAAGATCAAGCTCCCGATCGCAAAACGTCTGAAGAAGAACGTTTTCAAGATGATTATTATTCATACTTTGAATCTCCTGAAAATGCTACCCGATACACCCCATCAGTTTGGTATCTCGATCTGGCTTTTAAGCAACGTTCCTTCTCTTTGTTAGATTTGGGATGTGGCAATGGAGCTTTGAACAAATATCTACCTGAGCGATGTGACTACCTTGGGATAGATCATAGTGAAGGTGCGATACAATACTGTTCAAAACTATACCCCAAGCAGAAGTTTATCGCTAAAGATTTATCGGTAGCACTGCCAGAATTAGCTTCGGAAAATCAAAAATTTGATGCCGTTGTGCTAGCTGGTTTGCTATTTCATAATGTTGACAAGGAAACACTAGAAAAAAACGACGATCGAGAACTCGTTCAATTCTGCTTGGATAAACTAATAAGCGACAAAGGATATTTGGTGCTTATTATACCTTTTGCTTATGGCGAACATCCATCTCATAATTTATATGTTCGGGCAGAATGGTTACAAAACTTGCTAGAAAAATTGCTGAAAGTTGTAAAGGCAAAAATTGTTTACGAGAATATTTCTCTGCAAATTGACTTGGACAAAAAAGTTCAACAGCAGAAAACGACTCCTGACTGGTTCGTGCCCGATAGCACTACTGATTATTCCAATAAGTACGCTGGAACATATATGGCAACTTGGACAGTTATAGCCTCTCCATAGCTAGGTTAAACCGCCATCTAAATAACCAAAATTATTCATCAACTTTTAAGTTGATTTTTTTTATTTTTGCACTAGGAACTAGTCTCAACTCTAATCCCAAATGCATCTTATCCACAAAATATAATTTTAGTTGTTAGCCAATTACTATTGAGCAATTGCCCATAATTAATAACTATTACTTTTTGTTAGCAAGCAACTTTTGGTCTGTATCTTCCATTTCTAAAAGTTCTGGAATAGTCACAAAGCGATAGCCTTGCTTTCTAAAGTTGCTAATAATTTCTGGTAAAGCTTGCACAGTTCTAGAACGATTACCACCACCATCATGCATTAGCACAATCCCACCAGGTTTAGAATCTTTAATCACGTTATCGATCAACTTTGGTACAGTTGGTAACTTGTAGTCTGTGGAATCAGCAGACCACATCACCACGGCATACTTTTGTCCTTTTGCATAAGCTGCTAATCCATTGTGCAGATTGCCACCAGGCGGTCGGAAGAGATTTGTTTTAGCACCTGTAACTTGATAAATTAAGTCTGTTGTGCGCTCAATTTCAAAAGCAGCTGCTTGTTGATTAAAGAAGTGATACCAGTGATGCCAAGTATGGTTGGCAATGACGTGACCTTGAGCGACAATCTGCTTTCCTAACTCTGGATAATTTTTTAGGTTCTGCCCGACTACAAAAAACGTCCCTTTGATATTATTTGATTTTAGAATATCTAGCACTTGCCCTGTGGTCTGAGGCCAAGGACCATCATCAAAGGTAAGAGCAATCACTTTCTCACCCTGAGTAAGTTTTGCAGCTTTGATGATTTCCCCTTGAAAGCGTCTTGGTATGGGGTAGGCTAGACCCTTTGTTTGTGCTTCTTGTTGCCACCTTGTAAGCATCTCCGCCTTTAATTTCTCAATGCGCTGCTGAGTTCCTACGTTTGCAGATACATCCTTGATATTTATACTTGGTCTATTCTGAGCATCCGAAGCATTTGGCCTTAGAAGCATCATAAAAGCAAGACTAAAAACACCACCTAAAGCAAGTAGCGCAATTAATATTCCTTCTGGCCACAGAAACGACTTATTATTTTCCACCTCAAAGCTCCTTCAAAGATCGAACCATCACCACGGTTATGACGGTACGTTATAGCACATTTTTATTAGATATTTAGATACCAGTTACTTTCTGGTAATCATGAAAATTGAAATTGGTACTAACGGGAATTCAGAATTGATTAAGAGCGACTATATTGCTTTAACTAAAATCTATATGCTCTCGATTTGGACAGCGTTGAATATACAATACTTGGTACTGTTTAATTTCAACCCAGTTATCAAAGGTAAGCTTTGCGCTTCCACATTCTTACCACTAGCTCTAAGAAGCAGAGGAACACAATCAAATAATTAACCACACCCCAAAATCCTTTTAAATAGGAGTTATGAATTAGTTGCTGTTTTTCAGTTCACCGCTAAGGCAGCATTATCCTTTCAAGTTTTATAGCTTTTCAAATAAGATTGAACTCAGTTGTCATACCTACAATTTGTACTTTTAGCAAACTAAAGTTTTTTAGTCAGGCTTTCTCACTGTAAAACTGTATAGTTTACAACTTAAGTGAATTGTTTGATTAACATACAAAACTACTTAAAAAGGTAGGGCCTCTTTAAAATAAGACTCTGGCAAACTATTAGTTCTATTCTTGATAAGATATATTTTACTGCCTGTTGCGATTGTTTCCTTTTTAAGAAAAAGTTAAATTTTTAACTGACAGAATGTTACCTTGTACTTTCTATGAAATAGACCAGACGAAAATTGATTCAATATAGTTTCTCATTGGCAAGGGGCATTTATTGTTTCAATCTAGTCACCTTTGACTCATTCAAGAAAAATAATTCTATCAGCAGCTTACTTCTGTTTCGGATGCTGATACTTTAGCTCAAATTGCTAGTAGCCTTCTGTCTGTGAATGTTTTTTTCGATAATTAAGTATGTTTATATCTTAATTAATAGTACAGTTTAATATGCACTGTCACCGTGTAATTACGGAAATTAATTTTGTATATATAGGCAAGTGATTAAAATCACAATATAATATTATTTATCCATTGAAGCAATAAAGCCTATATTTCATCTTTGAAAGTAGTATTTTTGACTAAAAACGCGGTTTTTAACCAAATTTATGCATTTAAAAATAGATTTAAATTTTGGCTAGGTTTATGTAATTTTACTTAAAAAAGAAATTTTCTTGTAACTCAACCTCCAGCAAGACAGCCCGACGCTCGCGGACTCGCTAACGCTGCGCTATCTGCGTTTTTTCAGTAAAGTGAGGTAGATACTGTCAAACATGAGGTAGACTATTTTGCAACTCACAACCAATTTTATGTTTAAAGAAAAAACCTACTGGTTGTATCACTTTAGCAGTCTGTAACTAGCCGATCTTGCAGGAAGAAACAAAACTTCCGATTCTCTCATAACTTGCCTTATAATTACAGCAATTAAAATTTTTATTTTTAATAATCTATTTAGCAATCCTAATTATTAGCTTATATTACCTCAGACAAGTCATAGTTTCTTTACAGTACTTTTGCTTATCTTTAGCAAATGGGTAAGTGTATTATTTAATATCTGTATAGGTTGAGCCTAAATCCTCTTTTCCTATTAATATAACTTTTGAGTCAAAATAATCAAGGTATTTGTCTCACTTCTGAAATTGGCTAGAAACTTTTATGATTCCTCACGAAAGTGATGCAAAAAAAGAGCGTGCGTCGTTAAAAGTATGGCGTAGTTGGCAAGAAAATCTGATCTTAATAGCGATCGCACTGTGTTTGGCATTCTTAATCAGGACTTTTATCGCCGAACCGCGCTATATACCTTCTGACTCAATGTTGCCCACCTTACATACTGGCGATCGCTTGGTAGTTGAAAAAATCTCCTACCATTTTCACCCTCCCATAACTGGCGATATTATTGTTTTTCAGCCACCCGCAGAACTACAACGTCGAGGATATCCCAAAGACCAAGCGTTTATCAAGCGAGTTATTGGTCAGCCTGGTGAGGTAATTAGTGTTGCTTCTGGCAAAGTCTACCTCGACGGTCAACCCTTAGCAGAAGACTACATCGCTGAACCTCCAAATCAGCCATATCAACCAGTGAAAGTCCCAGAAGACGAATTTTTTGTTATGGGAGATAATCGCAACGATAGTAATGACTCTCGCTATTGGGGCTTTTTACCCAGAAAAAATGTCATCGGTCGGGCAACGTTTCGCTTTTGGCCTCTCAATCGCATTGGGTTCATTTAATCAGTTTTAGATTTTGGATTTTTCTTTCAATCCAAAATTGCCAGAGTTAGGAGTTATTTTAAGACTTCTAACTTTTAACTTAAAATCTCAAATAATACATTATCTGAGCGATCGCATCACCAGTTAACTCCAGCCGTCGCTGGAAATCAGCCAGGTTACGGTAGGGCCCGGCTGATTGCCGATTTTGCACCACTGCTTCCGCCAGAGACAAATCTATAAATGGGATTTGTGCTAATTTTTCAACGGTTGCTGTGTTCGGGTTGAGTAAATGGGTAGGATTTTCTAAAGATTCGTGGTCATAGTAAATAAAATTCAGCAGAGGCTTTAATGGCTCTAAGCGCGGCGCTGGTATACCTAAAGCCGCAGCGATATCTTCAATACAGTAAAATTTCACACCCGAATGTGAAAGTTCCACAAGCGATCGCGCTTGGTGAATTGATAAACCTGGTAAGCGTAACCAATCATCTACAGTCGCTTGATTAGCATCAATGCGGATACCTAATTGGGCCGCTATCTGAATTTCTTCCCCAGATTGTAGGCGATAGTAAGGATCGTTGAGGAGCTTGGCGCGGAGTTTTTGCAGCCTGGAATTTAAAGGTAGCCAATTATTCATGATTGTCGCTTACCTCAAGAAATCTGGTCTAGCAATTGGCGACGCTTTTGCTCAAATTCATACTCTGAAATCAGTCCATCTTGGCGCAGAGCATCTAATTCCCGCATTGCGTCAGCGATCGCTCCTACCTGATTAATCGCCTTTTGTGAGTTCCTCGCTGCTGACTTGCCGAGATTAAAATTACGATCGAAAGCTTCTTCGTCTTGGGCTAAATACCAAACTCCCTCAATCGCACTAGCTACCTTGGGGATCGGCGTCCAGGAAAGCAACACATACAAAACACCCCACAGCGGCTGTCCCAGGTAGAATTTATGTAATCCTGAAATTGTCAGTGTGCCAGAAAAAGCTAAAACAGCGGCAACACTTCGGCTTTTGCGCTTAGTCAACATATTTCTAATAAATATACGAATACCATAGTTCCGACAATAAGACAGCCAAAAGGCACACAAACAATTCATCCCTAACTAAATCTTCCCAGTCCCCAATTCCCAGTTCCCAGTCCCCAATCCCCAATTTGAAGAAATTTGAGTAAGTTTCACATGACTGTGCATTCAGCTTTGATGCTAATTTTAAGTTTTTAACGGATCTAGACTACTACGATGTCACAGACCTTCCTACCGCCAGAATGGCTAAAACAGCTTTGCGATCCTTACGCTGTGCTAGGAATTTCTGTGAGTGCTGACGATCGCCAGATTTTTAAACGCTATCATACTTTAGCAAAGCTGCTACATCCCGATCGCTATGCTAAAAGCTGCAATCCAGACCAAGAATTAGCAACGGCGATACTTAGCTATTTAATCAATCCAGCTTACGAACAACTCAAAAATCGACACAAGCGCTTGATTGCCATAGCCATGCTGCGATCGGACGCAAGAGTATTACAGCAGCAACCTTTGTGTGGGCAAAGTGCCATAGCTCAGGAAATTCTAGAAATGTCTGCACCGCAAGCAGAATTGTTTTATGAAGAAGCGATCGCTTCCTATGCAGAAGCTCAATACAAATCACTCCATCAGTTTTATCAAGTTACACAACAAATTAGTTTACTGAATTTAGTTTACTTACAGTTGCATAAACCTGACTTGTTTCTCCCGCAAAGAGCTGTTCGCATCATCCCCGAAGTAGAAGTCAAGCCAGTTGAATTGACATTTAATGAAGAAACTAATGTCAAACCAGTTTTGACAAATTACGCCCAACGTCACTACCAGCGAGCTATTGAGTACGTCAGGCTAGCCAATTGGGCCCTAGCCGTGCAAGAACTGCGCGATGCCATCAAGTTAGAGCCAAATAACAGCGACTATTATGCTTTATTAGGTTTAGTACATCTAAAACAGAAATTTATCGGCATGGCTAGGGTTTACATCCGTCAAGCATTAAAACTTAACCCGCAAGATTCACTAGCTTTGAAATACGCTACCAGACTGAAAATTGAACCGAGTGAAAATACCAATCCGAAATCAATGGCTAAAGCTCTGAGTATTGCGAGTTTATTAAGTCGATTTAACAAGGGGAAACCTTCTCAAGTCAAGTGTTGAAATTTCGGTAACAAACCGTACCAAAACCGAAGCTTTGTGACTAGATTACTCCCCTAGACTAAAATAATAAATAGAAGTAAAACTATTAAGCTACTGAGTCTGGGCGCTCAGTTTAATATAAGCAATATGGGATTCTTCGATTCGGAAATAGTTCAGCAAGAAGCAAAACAGCTGTTTGAGGATTATCAAGCGCTGATCAAGCTTGGCAACAGCTACGGCAAATTTGACCGCGATGGCAAAAAGCTGTTTATTGAGCAAATGGAAACCATGATGGATCGGTACCGCATCTTTATGAAGCGCTTCGAGCTATCAGAAGATTTCATGGCACAAATGACAGTAGAACAACTGAAAACGCAATTAGGTCAGTTCGGTGTCACTCCGCAACAAATGTTTGACCAAATGCACCTCACTTTAGAACGGATGAAAGCCGAGCTAGAAAAACAGCCCTAACAAAAGTTAGGAGTTGGGAGTTAGGAGTTCTCAATAAACTCATAACTCATAACTTATCACTCCTAACTTTAATTTGACTTGGGACGAGAAAACTGGGAAGGTGACTTGAAGTTTTCTACGGGTACGTTCTTAAGTGCCTTCTCCATAAAATCTTTCCAAATGGGAGCAACCATGACACCACCTGTGGCATGGTCAGCTAATTGTCTGTTGTCATCTCTCCCTACCCAAACAGCAGTTGTCAACTGTGGCACAGTGCCAACAAACCAAATATCTTTTTCTGATGATGTTGTTCCGGTTTTCCCTGCGGCTGGGCGACCGAGAGCAGCACCTTTACCTGTACCTTCAGTGATTACCGATCGCATCACATCGATAATTGCGGCTGATGCCCAAGGATCGAGAACTAGCTGTGGTTTAGGAGTGTTATCTAGCAACACGTTACCACTACTATCGGTGACACGGGCAATTACAGTTGGTGGAGATTGCCAGCCATAATTAGCAAAGGTAGCATAGGCACTAGCCATTTCCAGAGGAGTGACACCAATTGCACCAAGTGGTAAGGAAGTAACAGGTTCCATTGGACTCATAATGCCCAAAGTACGACACGTTTCTATAACTCTATTCATCCCTACAGCCTTACCAATCTTGATCACCGGAATGTTGCGCGATTGGGCTAAAGCTCTGCGGATTGGCATAGCTCCACTAAAACCGCCATCATAATTTCTGGGAAAGTACCAACCGTTACCATCTCGATAGCTAACTGGGGCATCTACCACCGTTGAGTCTGGCCCATATTTACCAGTAGCAAAAGCAGTATAGTATACAAACGGTTTAAAAGAAGATCCGGGCTGGCGCTGAGATTGAGTTGCACGATTGAATTCACTGGTCTTAGGATCTATACCACCCACCAGTGCTTTAATAAAATGCGTGCGTGGATCGATTGCCACTAGGGCCATTTGATTCTTATATAATCCTTGCCCCAAAAGTGTTTTATGCCACTTAACGACAGTTTCCTCAGCCATGATTTGGAAGTTGGCGTCAACTGTAGTTTGTACCCGCATCCCGCCTTTGAGTAGTGTCTCACGCCCAAACTTTTTAGCTAACTCCTGCGCTACGGTATTGGTTACATAAGGTAAGGCACTACCTTGAAAGGATTTGATTCTCCCAAGTTTGATTTCTTGCTTGAGGGCATTATCGTATTCTGACTGGTTGATCCAGTTCAATTCCAGCATCCGTCCCAGCACTTCTTTTTGTTTCTGTTTTGCCAGCTTCATGCTCACAAACGGGCTAAATTCTTCTGGTGCTTGGATCAAACCCGCCATCATTGCTGACTCACCCAAGCTTAAATATTCTGATGATTTATTAAAGTAACTGCGGGCTGCCGTTTGTACACCATAATTGTTATGACCCCAATAAACTTGATTGAGGTACATTTCTAATATTTGGTCTTTAGTGAGAATTTGTTCTAACCGGATTGCTAGCACAGCCTCTGCTAACTTACGGGTAAAGGCCCGTTTTTGAGACAAAAACAGGTTTTTTACCAATTGCATAGTCACAGTAGAGCCACCCTCTTTGACTCCACCTGCTACAGCGTTAACTACTATAGCCCGGCCAACACCAGTGGGATTAATACCGTGGTGATCGTAGAAGTGACTATCTTCACTTGCTAATACCGCGCGTTTTAAGTTCGGAGAAATTCTATCTAGAGGTACGACTTCCCGGTTGGCTTCCCCGTGAATACTGGTTAAGAGCTTGCCCTTAACGTCATAAATGTAAGTCGTTTCTGAGGGGAAGAAGTTACGTAGCTGTCTCACATCTGGCAAATTACGGAAACTGATGGCTAAACCAACCAGTCCTCCGGCTACAATGGAACTTGCCAGCATGGTGATTGATAGGAGAGTACCGCCAGTTACCTGACCAACTCCTTTCAAAAACTCAAAACCTGATGAAGCCCGACGCTGTGGCTGTTTATCTTCAAAAGTCCTAGACGACGACACGGCTATTTCACTTCCTCACTTGTAAATTTAACTGTAATTGATTGGGTGAAGCAAGGCGGTTAGTTTTTTGCAATTATAGTAGTTTGGCAGATGAGAAAGCGGATAAATTGCAAGTGTTTATAACCAACTTAACTTCTAGTGTGCAAAACATAGCTAATAATCAGTCTCTTAATATGACGCAAGATTTTGCTTGGCTGCGTCGTGGTGTAGTAGAAGTTTTCCCACAATCAACTGATGTTAACAGCGAAAGTCTAGAAAGGCTCTTACTAACTACAGACAAACCTTTAAGGGTCAAATTGGGAATTGACCCTACAGGTACTGATATTCATCTTGGTCATAGCATACCAGTACGAAAACTGCGAGGATTTCAAGATGCAGGTCATACAGCAGTTTTAATTATTGGCGATTTTACAGCACGTATTGGCGATCCAACTGGTAAATCTGAAGTGCGTCGTCAACTTACAGAAGCAGATGTAGCTAAAAATGCTCAGACTTATTTAGATCAAGTACGTCCTATCTTGGATTTTGACACACCAGGAAGGTTAGAGGTGCGCTATAACTCCGAATGGCTCTCTAAGCTCAACTTAGAGAAAATTTTGGAGTTACTCTCCACGATGACGGTGGGGCAGATGTTAGCGAAGGAAGGATTTGCCGATCGCTATAAAAAAGAGAATCCGATTTTTATCCATGAGTTCCTGTACCCGTTAATGCAAGGTTTTGATTCGGTTGCAGTTGAGGCAGATGTGGAATTAGGCGGCACCGATCAGAAATTTAATATTGCTGTAGGTAGAGATTTGCAGCGCCATTTTGGTCAAAAGCCCCAATTTGGAATGCTGCTGCCAATTTTGATTGGCACAGATGGCGTGCAAAAAATGTCTAAGTCTTTAGGTAATTATATCGGATTGTCAGAACACCCAGGACAAAAGTATCAAAAGTTGCAAGGAGTTCCCGATAATCTCCTAGAACAGTATTTTGAACTGTTGACGGATTTACCTTTGGATCGACTGCCAGAAAATCCCCGCGATCGCCAAACACTCTTAGCATGGGAAGTTGTTAAACAGTACCACGGTGAAACCGCAGCCCAAGAGGCAAAAGAAGCAGCCCAAAGTGGCGGCAAAGAAGGTGCTGTTCCAGAATTTTCTCTAGCTGGCGTGCAGCAATTTCCTACGAAGTTAGCGTATATTCTCAATGTCACTGGCTTGTGCAAAAGTACCGGGGAAGGAAAGCGGAAAATTCAAGAGGGTGGCGTGCGTTTAGATGGCGATCGCATCACTGATGCTGATACCACTTTTGATGCTCCTGGTGAATTACAAGGTAAAGTTTTACAAGTCGGGAAAAATAAGTTTGTGCGCTTAGTACCCTAAATTGGGAGTCAGAATGAAAAAACTAATGACAAATGACCAATGACCAATGACAAAATAATTGTGGCTTTGGATGTGCCAGATGAACAAGCTGCGATCGCCCTTGTAGATCGACTTGAGGATGTTACTTTCTTCAAAGTAGGTTTAGAGTTGTTTACCAGCACTGGCCCAAAAATTCTGGAAGTGCTAAAATCCCGGCAAAAGCGGATTTTCCTGGATTTAAAGTTTGATGACATCCCCAACACTGTTGCAGGTGCTTGCCGTAGTGCAGCTCGTTATGGTGTGGATTTATTGACAATTCATGCTACGTGTGGTACAGAAGCTCTCAAGGCTGCAACAGAAGCGGCACAAGTAGGAGCAGCACAAGCGAGTCTAAAACCACCAAAGTTAATTGCGATTACTCTGCTAACGAGCATTTCTGCCAGACAGTTGGCATTTGATTTAAAAATACCCCTAGAATTGCCAGAATATGCTCTAGAAATGGCCCTACTCGCTCAGGAATCTGGTTTGGATGGGGTAGTTTGTTCGCCTCAAGAGGTGGCACAGCTACGACAAACTTGTGGAAATGACTTTTTACTAGTTTGTCCGGGGGTTAGACCAACTTGGGCTGATATTGGCGATCAAAAGCGATCGCTCACTCCAGCTCAAGCTATTAAAGCCGGTGCAGATTATCTAGTGATTGGGCGTCCCATCACCACTGCTACTGAGCCTGAGTTAGCCTGGAAGAGGATTTCTGAGGAGTTGATCGCGGTGGCATGAAGCTTAGAGTCAGTGAGAAACTCAGAGTCCAGGGTGTAGAGAAGAACAATCTTGCCTCTTGGCTCAGTCAGAAAAATTATAGTTTCCTGTTTGCTTGTGGCTTCTGGGTTGTAGTCTCAAATAGCTTTGCTTACCCAGCCTTCTCGATAAACCCTATCCCTAAACCCTCGACGCTAGCAGAAAGGGAAAATGTCAACAATGGTGCGAAGTCTTTGTGTTCTGAGCAAAATTTAGAAACATTAACTATACAGCTATTGCAAAAATTACCTAGTTATACCAATCGCGCTAGTCAACGCGCCCGCCGCCTCAGTAGAAGCAGTCAGGTTTACAGTTATATGTTAGTGGCAGGAAGACCTGAGTTTACTCCTCTGCCCCTTAACCTTGAAGAATATAGTGCAGATACGTCTAAAAGTGCTGCATCAGAAGTTGAGCAAGTTTTCTTTACTACCTTGGAGCGGCAGTACATAGATCGGAAAGTTGTAGAATTACAAGAATTTCACTGGCTGTTATTGACTAAAACTAAAAGTGGTTGGCAACTAGTGATGATGTTTTCTCAAGTTGGTTCCTATTCACAACAGCAGCCACTATCTCCACCACGAGATAGTAGTAACGGTACTGTTGCCCAAGGAGTTAAAGCTTGGTTGCGCGATTGTGAAGCTGGAAGTTTACGTTAATAAAACCTAATTCCCAATCTTCGTAAATTAGAAAAATATTAAGTAATGTCTAAAAATACTTACTCAAATTCTCTATAAACAGGATTATCACTTGTGGTTAGAAACTATATTAAAATAAATGCAATAACGAGATTTAGAACATCTTGATTAGGATCGTTTTATTGAGGAGATTTAAAGATTGAATAATGAACAATAACACAAGTTTGAAAGTTATTTACTTTCTTTGAAATGCTCTGGCGCGGCATAGCCCCTTGTTAAAGGTAAGCTAACTTTTTACAGCACGGCGTAAATAAATTACTCATTTCAAATCAATAAAATGCTTACGCTGTATACCTGTTTGAATTTTGTTCGCGAGTCCGCAAGCGTCATTGTGAATTTTGAATTAGCCTTTTGCGGTACTAGTTATTTTCATAGAAGATACATTACCTAACTAGCTCGTATCAGTATGATTTTACCTGTATCTTTAGGAATATTTTTAGGAAAAATAGCTAATAAATAGCTAAAAGAAGCAGACATTATTTAAAAACGCAGATTGGCTTGAATTTAAGCGTTGTAACTCCCGTTTTTTGGCGATAACATGGAAAGAAGTTTATTTCAAGCTTTATCAAACCGCCTTTAGCGTCAGTTTTTTTATGGACATTCAGTTAATTAACATCGGGTTTGGTAACATCGTGTCTGCCAACCGAGTAGTTGCCATTGTCAGTCCAGAGTCTGCCCCGATTAAGCGGATTATTACCGATGCACGGGATAGAGGTCAACTGATTGATGCAACTTACGGTCGTCGCACGAGAGCTGTAATTATCACCGATTCCAGCCACGTAATTCTGTCAGCAATTCAGCCGGAAACGGTAGCGAATCGCTTTGTAATTTCTCGCGATCATCAAACTGTAGATAATTGATTAGCAGTGGATTTTTCCCACTCCTGTTTGTACCGGATCGGTAGTACCATGTGAATTAGACAAATTTTATGTCACTCTTGCTACAAATTCTTTAGTCATTAGTGGACTAAACCAAGAACACAAGACTAATGAATAATATGTATTGATTGATTCACAGGTTGAAGGGATGATGCCAGCTTTACCCATCCAGAGTAGTGCGACTACCGAAGAATGCTTACATTTAGGCAGGTTAATTGTTTTAACTGGCCCCAGTGGGGTCGGCAAAGGTACTTTAATGCGATCGCTCCTAGAGCGTCATCCAGAACTCTATTATTCCGTATCCGTGACAACTCGTTCTCCCCGTCCAGGGGAAATCGATGGCAAAAGTTATTACTTCATCAGTCGCAGTAAGTTTGAACAATTAGTTGCTGAAGGTGAATTTTTAGAATGGGCAGAATTTGCTGGTAACTATTACGGCACACCCCGTGAAGCAGTACTTAACCAAATTCATTTCGGTAAGTTGGTGGTGCTGGAAATTGAACTAGAAGGGGCAAGACAAATTCGTGCTTCCTTCCCCAGTGCCCTCAGCATTTTTATTTTACCGCCTTCCTTTGATGAATTAGAGAAACGAATACGCTCTCGTGCCCAAGATTCTGAAGAAGCGATCGCCCGTCGTCTGCTTCACGCCCAAGAAGAAATTCAAGCCGCAGATGAATTTGATATTCAAATCGTTAATGACGATTTTGAAACTGCTTTAAATGATATTGAAGGAGTTTTGTTTAAATAAATTAGAAGTTAAGAGTTAGAAGTTATGAATTATAAACTCCTAATTCTTAACTCCTGTATAGACGCGATTAATGAGCCAGCGCGTTGCGGGGGTTCCCACGGCAATCGCTCATGGGGGGAACCCCCAAGACCGCGCTGCCTCCCCGTTGTAGCGACTGGCGTCGCGTCTCTACTGCTAACTCCCAGTAATTAACCAAATAGACCTTGAATTAGTGCCAAATTACTGGTCAAAAAGTAAGCAACTACTGCACCACCAATACCACCAATCAAGAAAGAACTGCCGAAGTTGTTCCAGCTTTCTTTAGAGTTAAAAGCATCTGCTGGAGGCTTGGGTACGGTAACACTAGGAAGTGCTTTGGGTGGATTGCTATTTGCATACAGCGATAGAGCGCCTGTGAGAACTACAACCAAGCCAATGGCTGATAGTAACCCAGCTAAGTTAGCATTATCTGTGTCCCGCAGTGGGCCTAATTTGGCAAAGGGGCCAAATAGCCAGTAACCATGAGCCATACCAACTTCTAAACCGCGTCTAGCAGGAGCCAGACCTGGGCGATAAGCAGGTAAATTATTAATAAACCCCTTGACCAAGGGAGAAGAATTAACCGGGGTTTCTAGGTTGCCTATCTGCGGATCGCCAAATGCGGGAAAAACAACTTCCCGATTTCTAGGATCGCTGGGAAGATTCTTTGATGCATCTACTGCTTGTGCCATATTTTATGTTCGCCTCTAAATTAAAATGGTGGCATTTTTATATTAATAATAATTGTCGCTAAAGAAGCATTTTGTTTAGGAAGTTTAGAAAAATTAATTTAGCTTATTTTAAAACCGTGAAACTCGCGATCTGTAAACAGTATCACGAGTTTCAAAAAACTATTTTTGCCGACTATTTTAGTGATAATTCTGCCTAACTAAGCTGAAAAAATCATCTACACAATATTAAGCAAAAAACAAGACATCGATTCAAGTGTCCTAAATTCCATTTGACACTTATGGTAGTGGGTGGAAAAGTAGGTCGGGGAAAAAGCGGTTGAATTCAATCAAGATACCTGCTGTGATGAACAGCCATATCGTAGCGGCCACAGGCGCTGTGGAAATGAATTTAATCAAATAAGCTGATTGGTCGCCTTTGTCTGCCATGAATTTAGTCTCCAAAACGAATGAATTAGTTAAACTGATTTAGCGTGGGGAAATGGGAATTTCTGTATCCTTGGCTGCTAATTTTCCAGAGAGAAGTTCTTGGACTGCTGCTACTGGCCAAGTAAAGCCTGACGCTATGATAGGTAGTGCCAAACCAATATCGATTTGGATTTCTTTTAGTTCAGTGTTCGGGTCTTTTTTGACTGCTTGCAGATAGGCACGACCTACCCAGCCAATCCAACCAGCAATATATAGAAACAAAATGCTAGGGATCAGGAAATCACCAGCATGATCTAGACGACCATCAACAATCAAGTGGGGATACCCCTCAGGACCACACAGTTCTTGAGAATAACGCTCAAATCGTTTTATCCCTGATTGGGGATCGGCGGTGGTATTACGGGCATTAGCTGCTAGCTGTTGAAAAGCGGGATTGTCCCTGCACGGTGTCAAATTAGCCCCTAAAGCTTGTGCTGGGGGGGCAAAGTTGAACCAAAGACTAATCGCTAA
The DNA here is from genome assembly GCF_034530955.1 of Nostoc sp. DedQUE05. Lineage (NCBI taxonomy): Bacteria > Bacillati > Cyanobacteriota > Cyanophyceae > Nostocales > Nostocaceae > Nostoc > Nostoc sp. DedQUE05. The sequence goes on from NZ_JAVRCB010000016.1 coordinate 31,742, forward strand.
CATCAAAGCAAACAATCGTCGCATAGAGTTGTTTCCTTTTATTACAAAACAAGAAGTTCTTTGTACAAAACGAAGCGGCTTGTACAGTTGTTTTTTTGCATAACTAGGAAGTCATCATACTCTTGGGTGGGAACCGAGTAAAGTTTAAGTAAATAAAAGTTAAAGCTTCTCAACCAAAATTAGTCCTGAGTTCCGAGTGCTGTTAGCAAAAGCGGGGCGTTTAGCCCGTCCTCAGTAGAAGAGTTGTTGTAGGGTAGTAAAGAAGCAAGATTTTTTCTTTACTATTCAGGACTCAGGACTCAGGACTCAGGACTCAGCACTCTCAATGACAACCGTTTTAGCAATAGAAACCAGTTGTGATGAAACAGCCGTCGCAATTGTTAACAATCGTAAAGTTTGCAGCAGTATCGTAGCCTCGCAAATTCCAGTCCATCAGCAGTATGGCGGGGTAGTACCAGAAGTAGCGTCTCGCCAGCACTTGGAAACGATAAATGTTGCGATCGCACAAGCCTTAGAGCAAGCCCAACTAGATTGGGGACAAATTGACGCAATTGCCGCCACTTGTGCCCCTGGACTTGTAGGAGCGCTATTGGTAGGGTTAACTGCTGCCAAAACTCTAGCGATGGTACACAATAAGCCATTTTTGGGAGTTCATCACCTCGAAGGTCACATCTGTGCAACTTACTTGAGCGAATCAACTTTAAATCCCCCTTTTCTTAGCTTACTGGTTTCAGGCGGACATACAAGCTTGATTTATGTCAAAGATTGTGGTATGTACGAAACTCTGGGACAAACCCGTGATGATGCTGCGGGTGAAGCCTTTGATAAAGTGGCGCGATTGTTAAAGTTGGGTTATCCGGGTGGACCAGCGATCGACAAGTTGGCACAGCAGGGTAATCCTCAAGCCTTTGCTTTACCGGAAGGAAAAGTTTCTTTACCTGGTGGGGGGTTTCATCGTTATGATGCGAGTTTTAGTGGGTTAAAAACGGCTGTATTACGTTTAGTGCAGCAGTTAGAAAAAGATAGTGGACAAGTGCCAGTGGCAGATATAGCAGCTAGCTTTCAGGATGCGGTAGCGCGATCGCTAACCAAAAGAGCGATCGCCTGTGCCCTTGACTATAGTCTAGACACAATTGCCATTGGTGGCGGTGTAGCAGCTAATAGCGGCTTGAGAAAAAATCTCCAAGCCGCCGCCGTTAAACATAACCTACGCGTCCTCTTCCCACCTTTAAAATTCTGTACCGATAACGCCGCCATGATTGGCTGTGCCGCCGCTGACCATCTATCCCGTGGTCATACGTCCCCCCTGACACTAGGCGTTGAATCTAGATTAGGGCTTACTCAGGTGATGAAGTTGTATCAATCTGTTGAGTAGTCATTTGTCATTTGTCATTTGTCATTTGTCATTTGTAACTACCAATGCCCAATGCCCAATGCCCAATACCCTATACCCTATAACTATTGACTATCGCCCGAATGTGATCGGCCACTGCATCCGGCTGTTCTAACATAGCCAGGTGTCCGCAATTAGGAATTTCCAAAACATTGTCACCACAATATTGAAAAAGCCTGTGAAAGCTGGCTAAATGGCGCACATACTTGGGTTCCATAACCTTGTCTTCTGCGCCAGCCAAAAAATAAACTGGCTGCTTCAGTTGGGATACTAGCTCAGGTAAACGATTGATTTCTTCTTCAGTTGTGGAGTCTAACAAAGTTCCCAGAGCCGCTTCTGGGTCAGCCACAACGAAATCTATTACTCGTTGACGTGCCCAATAGCGCTCTAAAGGACGAGCTACACTAGCTCTGGTAAACAGCAAATCAATCAAAGGCACTTGGGACAGCCAGCGCGGACGGACTTGCAAAAATTTCTGACCCGCCGAGCGAAACTGCTCAAAGGCTTCTTTGAGGTAAATACCACCGCCAGCGTTGATACAGATAACTCCCTTAACACGCTCAGGTATTTGATCTGCTCCCCAAAGAGCGATCGTCCCGCCTAATGAGTGACCAATTAGCCAAGCACTTCTAATATTCAACTGTTTCAGGAGAACTGCTAAATCTTGAGTATACGCAGCAGGAGTATAAAGAGAATCGAAAGATGAGTCAGCCATACTACTGGAGATGGGCGTCATACTCAAAGACGTTTGTGCTTGACTAAAATCGGTTTTTATCTGAGATTGGGATTCACCAAAACCCCGCAAATCATAGGACAAGCACTGCAAATCATCTGATAGGCGGGAAATCACAGGTTGCCAATATCCACGGCTATTGAGCCAACCGTGGATAAATACCAAAGCATGGGGGCAGGAAGTGGGAGCCGTTAGCTCGTATGCGTGTGGAACGCCCAAGATTTCGATAGTTGCCATACTTGTATCGTACCCTTAAGGATGGGTGCGACTAAATACTAAAGTAGAAAGAGTTAGAAGTTAGGAGTGAGGAATTTTTAACTCATAACTCATAACTCATAACTTCTCACTTTTTTATTTACCCAGCAACCTCTGTCGCACTCCTTCAGCAATTTTGTGACCCAGATATTCAGGAATGAGACTTTCATTCGGCCCTAACAAGTAGAGAATTAGCCGTGTACGTCCGCGCCAAACCAGTAAATTGGCATTGACTACCAAAAGGTCTTCCTGCCAGATAGCATACATCACTTTGTAGAATAATCCTGGTTGATTATCAGCTTCAATCACTAGAGCAGGGAGATGAAATACCGGATCGACATAAAACTCAGTTTGTACCTGCTCTAAGCCAGTGTCAAGATTAAATTCTACCGCCAGCATCTCTTCTACCTCAAACCGACCTCCTAAAGCCTCGCGAATGGCGCGACAGACATTTTCTGCGGTTTTCTCGGTCAAGGCTTTACTACCACGAGATACCAAAAGTTTGATAAAAACTAACATTGGCGGACGGATTTGACCGTATAGACTTAAACCGTGGATAGTCAACCCATAAGCTGCTAGTACACCAAAAATATCGCTGAGGAGAAAAGACTGGTTGCGGTAAGCAAAATGCAGGGCACTTTTGCTTCCTTCCGGTTTTAGTTCAATAACAGCACGTCTAGTTTTATAGAGACGGTAGGCTAACCGCAAATTTTGCAGTTGAATTTCACTACTGACGAATTGCTCATAAAACTGGGGAAACGCTCGGTTAAAGCGCTTTAGGAGTTCCAGTGTCGAAGATTTTAAACCAGAAGCCATTGTTAAGGGTAAAACTCGCTTGCTTTCGTCATCTGGGGGCTGGGTGTTAAGGGTTGGGTGTTAAGGACTAAGGACTGAGGATTGGGGACTGGGAGGACAAGGGGACAACAGAAGAGTGTTCTCGATACCCAATGCCCAATCCCGTGTATACAATTCACTCCTAAGCTAACGTGCATTTAAGCTCTATAGGAGCAATTGCCACGATTAGGTTTTTCCATTATGAATTTTAAATTTTGAATTGTTTATATCGTTACCCTTTTGGTGAATTTCTCCTAGCCTTTACAACAAAATGCTAAAGTTGAAAATGATTGGTGTGAAACACGCTCTAACTAGCTGTTACCATTGCAAATCCCGAAAACAACCGAAAAAATTTGAGTGTAATAGGGTAATAAATGGGGGTAGCGATGTTAAAAGTGAATCAACACTCCTGAGAGTGGAAACCAATTCAGTTATACTACCCGAACCGCGTTGGCATGGGTTTTTGGAAAACTTGGTTTAGTACTCCTGAATCTGTAGGGACAACTAGGACAAATCTCTTTGAAGAGCATACAGCAGAAACTGCGGGCAACTCCAGCCCCAGTAGTATTAGCGAAGCTGCTTCAAAGGAGGCTCGGATCGTCTTCAGTACGGAACGAGATATTGACCTATATGAGCTAGAAGAACTCTGTGATGCAGTTGGTTGGTCGCGTCGTCCTCTAAGAAAAGTAAAAAAAGCTATTGAGCATAGTTTTCTCGTTGCTTCAATGTGGCAAGTGAGAGGAAACCAAAAGCGGCTCATTGGTTTTGCCCGTGCTACCTCAGATCACGCCTTTAATGCCACTATCTGGGATGTAGTGGTTCACCCAGACTTTCAAAGTCAAGGACTGGGGAAGGCGCTAATGAAATACGTTCTCAAAAAACTTAGGAGTGAAGAAATTAGTAATGTCACTCTCTTCGCTGACCCCCATGTTGTAGATTTCTACCGAACTATGGGGTTTATGGCCGATCCAGAAGGCATCAAAGGCATGTTCTGGTATCCTCACTAATGCTCAATCCAAATAAAACCCGATTCGCACAATAAAATCAGGTATAGTAGTACAAATCTATTATTTAAATTTGGTTTGACAAGGTTTAGCCGACGAACGCACAAGTAATATCTCTTGTAAAACTAAGTCGGCAGACAAACCTTTAACCTTTATCAGTCCAAATATCTAAATCTAGCTAGTATTTGCAGAAGATATAAATATATTAGGCATGAGCAGTGTTATGTGATATGATTGCCTTAACGCTTTTGTGAAAGCGCGATCGCTTTGATGGGGAGCTAAAAACCAAACCCAAAAAAGCGGATGAGTATAACGGGATGTAGCGCAGCTTGGTAGCGCGCCTGCTTTGGGAGCAGGATGCCGCAGGTTCAAATCCTGTCATCCCGATTTAATTAATATAGTTAACACTTAGGGTAATTAGCCAGGTTTTCTTTGCTAAATATGCAATTGAATTACATATTTTTACGGAGAAGACCAATTAGGCTGTTTTGTAGTTGAAGCCTAACAGACAAATTTCGTCATTAAATAGATAGTAAGATATTCTGAACACTAAGCTTTGTATAGATTTGAGAAGATACAGCAGTTTGCAACTAAGTGAGGTACAAAACCAAAGGCTTACAAATTAAATTATTCTTCTGCCTTCTGCCTTCTGCCTCCTGCCTCAAAACCAATGACTTTGTACTTCATACAAATGAAAACTGCTGTATTAAAGCAATCGCAGATGGAACGATTGATTAACTAATAGCGTCAACTAATTTTAGAAAAAGCCGATAAAATGGCATTTATCATCTCCAAGGTTGGAGAGATGGATAGGCTTTTTGCTGTTTGAGAAGACATATAATTAGCATCTACGGCATTTCGCGGTCAATAGCGAAGCAAACCTAGAAAAACACAACGTTAGCACAGCCAACTTGTGAAAACGATACTATAGCAACTCTAAATAGTTAGGGAACATTGGATTTTGACCGTTGACGCTTAACACTCAACCTCAACGCGCATAATGAATTTTTCAAAACTAAAATGAATTGCTATATAACTAAAGCTAGTTGGTGCTGTGCAAATCCAACCATTTGTTTAATTTAATTGGACTATTGATGCGAGGAGCAGTCATGAAATCATTTATTCGCTTAGGCGCAACATTGGGTATAGCTGGCAGTGTATTTTTAACAGGGCTTTCAGGAATAGCCAATATACCAGGAATGGGCAATCTAGAGGCGATCGCTCTGCCACAAGATCAAGTAGTGAAAAAGCTCCAAGAAGTACCAGTATTCACGCTCACCAATCCTAAAGGCGAATTTGTAGTTCTTTCAAGAAACAACGCATCTAAGCCGATCTCACAAGTGGGATTTTTTATTAGCAAGCAAGATGCTCAAAAATTCCTTGACAATCGGCTCAAAAAAGAAAATCCCCAGTTAGCAGGCACTCTACAGGTTAGACCTTTGTCCTTGGCAGACTACTATAAAATAGTTCAAGAAAGCAAAAAGAAATCAGATTCTGTGATTTATACTTTAGTTCCGACGCAACAACAAGTAGCTTCGGCAACAAGTATGATCAATCAAAATGGTAAAAAGGTGGAGCAATTCAATGGTATTCCTCTATTTGTACCCAAATTTAAGAAAGATAATAGCTATCTGACTATTCCCCTTGCTAAAGGTAATGAGCGATACATCCCTTTCTTTTTTGAGAAAGAACAAGCAGTGGCTCTGTTAGAGGAATTCAAAAAAGCCGTGCCAAAGGAAGGAGCCAATACTGAAATTCAGGTGGTAGATTTGTACGGTGTTATGGAAGCTCTCAATAGCAGCAGCGATCCTAGTATCAATAAAATTGTTCTCTATCCATCACGGGAGTCGATCAATTTTATTCGCTCCCTGGCGCCAAATCAATCACCAGCTGCCAAGCCAGCTGCCGCCCCCGCTCCGAAAAAATAACGGATATGCGCTCCAAGGTTGAGGTATGGGGGAGAAACATCCGATAGTCTCTGGTTTACAACTTTGGCAGTGGCGGAATGCAGCTCTTGAAGCAGCGATCGCCACTGATGTCCCACCAATGGAAGTAGATTGGTTGCTCCTCGAAGTTGCTGGATTAGACCGCTTGGCACTGCGTTTAGAGTCTTTTAAAAACTGGCCGCAAATTCAACTGCAATTGCCGCTAGAAGAGTTAGACCAACTGTGGCAGAGGCGATTAAATGACCGCTTACCAGTGCAGTACATTGCCGGTGTGACACCTTGGCGTAACTTTCAAATTGCGGTGTCAAGCGCAGTTTTGATTCCCAGACCAGAAACAGAGTATTTAATTGATTTAGCTTTAGCAGCTGCTAACGGTGTCTCAGGACATTGGGCAGATTTGGGTACTGGGAGTGGTGCGATCGCCATCGGATTAGCAGATGTCTTGCCAAAAGCAACAATTCATGCAGTTGATTATAGTTTAGAGGCTTTGGCGATCGCCCAAGCCAACGCCGATAATTTGGCTTTTGCTGACCGGATTCAATTTTATCAAGGTTCCTGGTGGGAGCCACTGACATTCTTAAAAGGTCAGTTTAGTGGTATGGTGTCGAATCCCCCTTACATACCCACCAGCACCTTATTGACTTTGCAACCAGAAGTCGTTAACCACGAACCACATCTGGCTTTGGATGGTGGTCTTGATGGCTTAGACTGCATTCGTCATTTGATCGAAGTCTCCCCTAGTTATTTGCAATCGGGTGGCGTGTGGCTAATTGAGATGATGGCTGGACAAGCGGATGCAGTGCGAGAACTTTTACAAAATCAAGGTAGCTATTGTAAGATTCAAATTCACGCTGATTTAGCTGGAATTGAACGTTTTGCCTTGGCCTATAAAAGTTAGGAGTGATGAGTTATGAGTTATGAGTTATGAAATTCCTTACTCCTGCACAGACGCGATTAATCGCGTCTCTACTCCTAACTTTGTAAATATGACCCAAGTTTCTTTAGAAAATTTAATAGTTGGCGCACGCGCTGGTCTTTTAGTGAGCTTTCCGACTGATACTGTTCCGGCACTTGCAGCGATACCAGAGAAAGCAGCATTAATTTTTGCGGCGAAACAACGCAGTCAAGACAAACCTTTGATTTTGATGGCGGCTAGTGCTGAAGATTTGTGGCCGTATGTCAAAGGTAGTGAGAATGAATATAAAGTTTGGCAAGAATTAGCAGATAAATATTGGCCAGGAGGGCTGACATTAGTTTTGCCAGCGAGTGAACGCTTACCAAAAGTTATGAATCCTATCGATCCAACAACAATTGGGATTCGAGTACCAAACAGTGCGATCGCTCAAACTATTTTGGCGCAAACAGGCCCTCTTGCCACCACTAGCGCCAACTTTTCTGGTCAGCCGCCTTTGCAAACAATCGCAGAAATTGAGACTCAGTTTCCCCAGGTTCTGATAGCAACGACAGAATACCAGAGTGAAATACCAGGGATGGGTATACCTTCCACTGTTGCTAAATGGACAGGGATAAATTGGCAGATTTTACGACAAGGTGCCATCGAGTTAGATTTATCGAGTGATAACTAAGTATAGGTAGTTATAATGTTGTTTTCGTGGTGTTAACAACAGAGAAATCTGAAACTTTAGTTGGCGCTGTTGTACTTAATTAGCAAGTTAATAATTGCCAGATATGAATTGGAGCAACTGGATATATCTAGGAGTAGGAATAGCACTAGGTATGGTTTTCCGTCAGTTATTTGGGCGAGCGCCTAATGTTTTATCTAGCTCATCCCCAGTAGCGCCATCAGCTCAACAGGATATGTCACTAATATCGCAACAGCTACAGCAAACCCAGCTGGCATATCTGATGGCAAAGGAAATGAGCCAGTTTAAAGCTGGTTTTTTGGCGCGGACTACTCATGAATTGCGATCGCCTTTTAATGGTTTGATTGGCTTACATCAATTAATTTTGTCAGATTTGTGTGAAAATCCAGCTGAAGAGCGAGAATTTATTGCCCAAGCTCACGAGCGAACGCTGAAGTTGCTGAAGCTAATGGATGAAATTCTCAATGTTGCAAGAGCTGAACACGGCACCAATAAATTAGATATTCAGCCCAGAGCCTTAGCCGAAATTTTAGAGGAGGTTCATGACTTAACTTATATGCTGGCGGCAAATCGCAATTTTCCCTTACAATTATTACCCGCCGACTCAGAAATTTATGTTTTGACAGATTACCTCTGGCTCCGCCAAGTATTGATAAGTTTAATAGACACTGCCATTACTCAAATGGAGGAAGGCAGCATTTGTATTTCCACTAGCACTCTACCTACAAACAATTTTGTAAACATTTGGCTAGATTTACCAACTCATGCTATATCCTGGAGCGAGCCGATTGATTTGCTCAAATTAGAAGATCGGTTGACCCAGATTCACCAAAAGAACGCTACTCTTTCCCCAGGAATGAGGCTATTAATCAATCAGACTCTGCTGGAAGTTATGGGAGGAAAGTTAGAAATCCTGCCCTTGACCACTGTGAAGGAGCCACTTCAGCAGCTTACCAGACTACAAATATCTATCCCTCTAGTGAGTAGTGCTGAGTCCTGAGTAGTAGAGAGGAAATCTTGCTTTTTAACTACCCTACTACTACAGTTATTATACTTAATACTCAGCGCTCATTGCTCGGAACTATTTCGATGATTCTTGAAGCTGCACTTCTGTAGCAGCAAGGAAAGTACGGTTAGCTTGATTGTGTAGCACCATCGTAGTGGTAGTGTTGCTTTGAAAACCAATCTTTTCGTAGAAACCTTGTTGGTAAGTAGTCATCAGGTAAACTCGCTCAACCGACTTCATACGAGGATGTCTTAAAACGGTTTCTACTAAATTGCTTCCCAACCCACTATGTTGATACTCTGGATGAATCACAACATCCCAAATTGTGGCGCGATAGATGCCATCAGATGTTGCTCTTGCAAAGCCAATGAGCAGATCGCGATTCCAAACGGAAATCACTGGCTCACTATTGGCAATAGCTATACCTAAGTCTTCAATACTGCGTCCCTTTGCCCAGAAAGCGGAAACGTTTAATAGTTCTTGGAGTTGATAAAGGTCAATTTCAGACTTGCGATCGCTAAATTTAATCTGAAGATCGTTCATGTATGGCATCCACTTTTAGCAGTATCTTTGAACAGACATTTGATGAAATTAAATATGCATTATTCAGAAATCTTGTAGAGACGTAGCGCTACTAAGTCTCTACATTCTTTTTGGGCAGATGTCTATTCAGGAGGCAGGAGGAACCCACCCTTAATAAAGGTGGATTGAAACAAGGACGTTTTATACCTCGCTGCAAGCAGTCTCGGTATAATTATTAGTTTAAACTGGGCTTTAAACCCTGCAAATGCAAGTTTTCATTGATACTCATTCCCTCCTGCCTCCTGCCTCCTAACTCCTGCCTTTCTTTGTAAGGTTAAGTCATATTTTGCTATAAATTGCTGTACGTGTAGAGAAAGAAAATTTAATGACAAACCCACTTCCATAGAGGATGAGTTGCTCCCTGTTGACGTATCCGATAAACTTGTTTTTCTAAACGTTGTTTTTCCTGCGGTGGCAGTCCGAGTAGAATATTCCGACTTTGCCAAACTAAAACAGCAGCAGTCATCCCCAGACAAAAAGCGAGACCGAAGGTAGACAGTGGATGGTAGAACAATCCAAATCTCACTGCCACCCAGGTAAAATATTGTTGCCACAGAGCAATTTCTGCACGTAGACCCCACAACGAGGCAGGCGCAATGGTCAGCCATAAACAGCCGACAAACAGCCACCTGCCATATACTGTTAGCTGATGTAGTCTTTGTACTTGTTGAGCAAATGATGGGTCAGATTTCTCAAAGTCTGGGACAGTATTTAATCGTTCTTGTGGTTGATCCATAGGGAAATAAGATTGCAAGGCGTGGGTGAGCAATTCAAAATACTTTCACCCAATTGGGAAATATACACTCTTTTTAACTATCCTGGGAACTGGGAGATGTATCAATCGAATCAGCGTTGTCTAACATTTGGGATTCTCCTTTTCGCTCTCGCCACCAAGTTAGAAGAGTACTGGCGATGAAAATACTCGAATAAGCCCCCATTGTGAAGCCAATAATCAAAGCCAGCGAAAAGTTTTTCAGTGTTTCTCCACCAAATAAAAAGATTGCAGATAATGTCAGTAATACGGTTAAGGTAGTGTTGATCGATCTTGTCAATGTTTGGTTAACCGCATCATCTACAATTTGGGCAATCGGCTGTTCGGGATGGATTTTAAGGGTTTCCCGAATGCGATCGTAAATTACCACTGTATCGTTGACTGAAAAACCTGTGATCGTAAGTAAGGCGACGATAAAAAGGCTATCTACTTCGATGCCTGCCACCAAACCCAAAAATGAAAAAGCCCCAACTGTAATCAAGATATCGTGGAGTAGGGCAACGATCGCAAACACAGCATAATCTAACTGGAAGCGGAAACTCATGTAGATAGTAATACCGATGAAGGAAACTATCAGAGCTAACATCCCGGATGTAAACAGTTCTCTGCCTAATGTGGGGCCAACGGAGTCAATTTGGTTCTTTTGCGGGTCAAAAACGCCGATTTCTTCGCTCAAAGCGTTTTGTAATTTGGTACGCTGATCGACACTCAAATCTTTTGACCGAATTAGTACACCATTTTCTACACCATTTTCTGAGACAAGTTGGATACTGCTATCACCTAGTCCCTGTGCTTTTGCTACTTCCCGGACAGCGTTGATATTAATTGGTTTGTCGCAGTTACCGGGTTTGGTGCAATCTCGAACAAACTGCAACCGCGTACCACCGATAAAATCTAAACCGGGGCGTAAGGGGGAACGAATACTAGGTTGTTGCCAAGAAATCACCATTGAGATGATACCAGCGATGATGATAGCGGCAGAAATACTCCACCAAAGCGATCGCGATTTATTAATGCTTAGTTTCATTGAGTCACCTCTGCCTTATTCGATGCTGGCAGGTTTGGACAGAAAAGTTCTGTCTTGCGCAAGGAGTGAATTGAAATTGCCAAAAATAGCAATGTTCGACTACAGGTAATTGCAGTAAACATACTTACAGCTACCCCCAAAGCTAAGGTTAGAGCAAAACCTTTAACTAAACCAGACCCCAGCCAAAATAGGGCAGCGCAAGCAATCCATGTAGTGACGTTGCTATCTAAAATACTAGAAAATGCCCGATAAAAACCCGATTCTACAGAACGATACAGAGATTTACCCGCCCGCAATTCTTCCCGCGTCCTTTCAAAAATTAGCACATTGGCATCAACTGCCATCCCAATACTGAGAATAAAACCAGCAATTCCAGGCAAAGTTAGGGTAACGCCCAATAAAGCAAAGGTTGACCAAGTTAAGAGAGAGTAGATCACTAGTGATATATCCGCAATCAATCCTGGTAGTCGATAGTAAACCACCATGAATATTAATACTAAAGTCAAACCACCGACTCCAGCATAAATACTACTTTGAATGCTATCTTTACCCAAGGTTGCTCCGACTGTCCGCCTTTCTGCAACTTCTACTGGTACGGGTAATGCGCCACCACGTAACTGCACGCCTAAGTCATTAGCTTGTTGGGCGGTAAAACGTCCTGTAATCACGGCAGAACCACCTGTAATCCCAGTAGCGGCAAATTCTATACCTACAGTAGGAGCGCTGATTAGTTCATTGTCTAGAAAAACACCAATGCTACGCCCAGTACCGGCGAGGTTTTTCGTCAAATTGGCAAACAGTTCACCACCCTTTTGGTCGAAGCGAATGGCAACATTCCAGTTGTTACCTTGAGTGGGTTCACCATAGGCATCCTTGAGGTATTTGCCAATTAGTGGTGGATTAGTGCTTTCAAACAATTCTGCGATCGCTTGATTATTTTTTTGTAAGTCTTCTTGATTCTTGACAATTGCCGCTTTGTCGTTACTCTTTCTTAATTCTTCTTGCTTGAATTTCAATTCAGCTCTTGATGCTTGAAAAGCAAGCAGCTGAGTTTCTGTATTCGCCTTTTGGGTACGAAATTCTAACTGTGCTGTACCCCCTAGCACCCGTTCAGCTTGTTCTGGATCGTTGACTCCTGGTAGTTGCACCAATATTTTATCTGTACCGACTGTTTGGATTACTGGCTCAGAAACACCTAAACCATTAATCCGGCCTTCGACAACTTTCTTCACACCTTCCAATTCGCGTTCGGTGATTTTGGGGATATCCGCTGATGGTTTCACCTGAATTGTGAGCTGTGAACCTCCGCGCAAGTCCAGCCCCAGAGGTATCGGAATTGTGGCAATCACCGTAATAGCGGCGATTATCAGGACTAAAATCAAAATTAATAGCGATCGCTGTCTTTGCATACCATAACTCGCATCTGACAAAGGCTATAATAGCGCTCTTTTGAGGAGTTATGAGTTGGGAGTTGGGAGTTAGGAGTTGAGAGTTAGGAGTTGATAGTTAGAAGTTGGGAGTTAGGAGTTGTAAATTCAATATTAAATTTTTAACTCCTCACTCCTAACTTTTAACTCTTAACTTTTAGACTCGCAACGCCACCATTTTTTCCACAGCTTCTACTATTTGCTCTGGTTGTATGATTGTTAATCGTTCCAGATTGCCGTTGTAAGGTGTGGGGATATCTTGGGAAGAAAGTCGTAGTACAGGCGCATCCAATTCATCAAAAAAGCGATCGTTGATTGAGGCGATGACTTCTGCTCCAATACCGGCAGTGCGCATCGATTCTTCCACAACAATGACTTTATGGGTTTTACGGATTGATGCACCAATGGTATCAAAATCTAATGGTTTAAGGGATATTAAATCGATAACTTCTGGATCGTATCCTTGTTTTTCAAGAGTTTTGACGGCTTGCACTACATGATGGCGCATCCGCGAATAAGTAATAATTGTCACATCTTTCCCTGGACGCACAATTTCTGCTTTATCTAGGGGGAGGAGGTATTCTTCTTGTGGTAAATCTTCTTTCAAGTTGTAAAGTAAAACGTGTTCAAAGAACAACACTGGATTATCATCGCGGATAGCGGATTTCAGCAGTCCTTTGGCGTTTCTTGGTGTGGAGCAGGCAACAATCTTTAACCCTGGCACAGCTTGGAAGTAGGTTTCTAGTCGCTGGGAATGTTCTGCACCTAGCTGCCTTCCCACACCTCCAGGGCCGCGAATTACCATCGGAATTTTAAAGTTACCGCCAGAAGTATAGCGGAGCATCCCAGCGTTGTTGGATATTTGATTGAAGGCAAGCAGTAAAAAGCCCATGTTCATGCCTTCAATGATCGGACGCAACCCAGTCATTGCGGCTCCCACAGCCATCCCAGTAAAGCTATTTTCAGCGATGGGGGTATCTAGAATGCGGAGTTCGCCATATTTTTGGTACAGGTCTTTGGTAACTTTATAGGAACCGCCGTAATGTCCAACATCTTCACCGAGAACGAATACGCTGGAGTCACGCGCCATTTCTTCATCAATGGCTTCCCGTAAGGCGTTGAAGAATAGTGTTTCTGCCATTTAGACCTTTTAGTACGATTATGGTTATAGAATTTTATCGTGCTGCTGTCGCAAATACAGTGAGCGATCGCACTAGTTAGAGTTTAGGTTTTTTAAATAAACGACCTCTAGTATAGAGCGAGTGATTGCCATAACTATATCAAAGCTATTTAACTTCGATTTTAGATGTTTTATGAGCGATCGCCTGACACTCTAGCAAATACGGCTAATTTATTTATGTAATAAAACGTAAAGCTAATGTATAAAATACATTGAAAACTTTTTGATTGGAAAATACCAACTTAAGTGAGGGTTTTTTAGGAAGATAAGTATAAGCGATCAAACCATCACATTGACCAAAAAGTTAAATACGCTAAGATGACGTATTCTATTTGGTACAGGTTTTTGAGATGTCATTAACCGACTCAATGACTGCACGGATTAGAATTTAATCTTGTTGTGTATAGATATTACTTAATATGGCATATGGTGATTTTATTTTAGAGAAAATCAAACATAACTTTCAAATAAATACTATTGAAAAAAGTAATATTTTTGCTAATACACCTGATATAAAATGTAGCAATTTTATTAAGAAATTATTCCATATAATCTACCTATAACCATAAACAAAGAATCTCACGCCTAAACACTAAAACACAACTCTGCGTCTTTGCGCCTCTGCGTGAGATTTTCTCAATTCTTAGCATTCAATCGCACACCTTACTTTAACCATCTCGCCGCATCTTTGGCATGATAAGTCAAAATCAAATCTGCACCAGCGCGTTTAAACCCAATTAAAGTTTCCATAACCACCCGCTCTTCATCAATCCAACCATTGAGAGCCGCAGCTTTCACCATCGCATACTCACCAGAAACATTGTAAGCGGCAACTGGCAAGTTACTTGCTTCCTTGACGCGCCAAATAATATCCATGTATGCCAAGGCTGGCTTAACCATGAGCATATCAGCACCTTCAGCGATATCTAATTCAATCTCTTTAATCGCTTCGCGGGCGTTACCTGGGTCCATTTGGTAAGTTCTTCTGTCCCCAAATTGTGGTGTCGAGTCTGCTGCATCCCGAAATGGGCCATAATAACCCGAAGCATACTTAGCAGCATAAGACAAGATTGGCGTATCTTGAAATCCTGCTTCATCCAAACCCTGACGAATTGCTTGCACAAACCCATCCATCATTCCCGAAGGCGCGATGATATCAGCACCAGCTTTCGCTTGAGAAACTGCCGTTTTCTTCAACAATTCCAGAGTTGGATCGTTTAAAACTCGTCCTGTTAAATCACCAGTTTGTAAATAACCACAATGACCGTGACTGGTATACTCACACAAACAAGTATCAGCAATTACAACCAAATCTGGCACTGCTGCTTTTACTGCCGTCGCCGCTTTCTGGACGATACCGCAATCATGCCAAGCGCCAGTGGCATCCACATCTTTATCAGCTGGAATACCAAATAGAATAATAGAAGGAATTCCTAAGTCGTAAACTTCTTTTGCTTCTTCAACAATTTTATCTACCGAAAGTTGGTAGACTCCGGGCATCGATTTCACCTCATTAGCGATTCCCTCACCCGGTACAGCAAATAGTGGGTAGATTAAATCACTTGTTGTTAAAACAGTTTCACGAACCATCCGGCGCAGTTGGGGATGAGTACGCAGACGACGGGGGCGATGTGTAGGAAACATAAAATTTTATCAAGAAAAACAACGCGAATAGACACAAAACAAAGCGTCACAAAAGCAGGCTAAAAATTTCCTGCCGTCAGACAGACTACAAACAGTGCTTAACTGTCCTTTGCCCTACTCTTAATCAAGTTGTAGGGCAATTTTGTATTCTACAGCTTGGTTGCACCTATCCGACGGACTGGAAAAAAAACAACATTATGAAGAAATTAAAAATTTAAAATGGTAAGACTGTCTGTTGGCAAAAATCCTGGCGAATTGAGGGTTGAGATTTAAACGCAAAGGGACGCGGAGGTAAACGCAGAGGCACGCAGAGAATTCGCTACGAATCAATTAAATTTTGTGTTTGGTAGTAAATAACTGACAATTACCAATGCTCTATGCCTAATCCCATAAATTTCTGTTAAAAAACTCGGAAAATATAGGGATAACGGAAGGGTATATCAGGATTGCTGAAAACTCCGATGAGTGCCCAAATTGTTAATCCCCAGTGTAATAGATATCCCAGACCGGCTAGTGGCCCCAACAATAATAGAGGTAACACTAACCAGCCGAATAGAAAAAACAATGCTCCCAGAATTGCACCGTAAAACCAGACATTAAAGTGGAAATTGATAGATTCTTTGGCGTTTTCTTTAACAACAGGATCGTCAGATACAAGCAGTATGGCGATAGGTATGCCTACAGATACCAATGTTGTGCTGAAAAAAATAGCTCCATGAGACAAAGCAGATAGAAGCTTTCGCTTGTCTGTGTCGTACATTGCTTTCTCCTATTTAGTCAGATTGTTGGTTATACTACGACCCTATCATGAGCATCGTTGTCTTAAGATTAAAAGACTTACCAGAGTCAAAAAAAATTAAGCTAGCTAACAAACAAATACATTTATGTCTACTGAACTTCAGTCTGAACTTATTCAAGCAGTCGAACTTCGCCGCAACTTTGCGATTATATCTCACCCTGATGCTGGTAAAACTACACTAACTGAAAAGCTACTCCTGTACGGGGGTGCAATTCACGAAGCTGGGGCAGTCAAAGCGCGACGGGCACAGCGTAAGGCTACCTCTGACTGGATGGCGATGGAGCAACAACGGGGTATTTCCATTACTTCCACAGTGTTGCAATTTGAATACCAGAATTGTCAAATCAATTTATTGGACACTCCCGGACACCAAGATTTCAGTGAAGATACTTATCGCACCCTTGCTGCTGCCGATAATGCAGTGATGTTAATTGATGCGGCAAAGGGTTTAGAACCGCAAACCCGCAAATTGTTTGAAGTGTGTAAGTTGCGGGGTATCCCAATTTTTACATTTATCAACAAGCTCGATCGCCCCGGAAGGGAACCTCTGGAATTGTTGGATGAAATTGAGCAAGAATTGGGATTGCAAACCTATGCAGTCAACTGGCCGATTGGGATGGGCGATCGCTTTAAAGGTGTTTTTGACCGACACAAACAACAAATACACTTGTTTGAACGCAGCGCCCACGGCAGCCGAGAAGCCCGCGATACAATAGTGGAGTTAGGCGATCCGAGAATAGAAGAACAGCTAGAACAAAATCTGTACTATCAACTGAAAAACGATCTAGAACTCTTAGAAGGAGTTGGCCCAGAGCTAGATTTGCAGTTGATACACGAAGGCAAAATGACGCCTGTGTTCTTTGGTAGCGCCATGACTAACTTCGGGGTAGAGTTATTCCTCAAGTATTTCCTCGACTATGCCCTTAAACCCGGTTCTCATGTTAGCAGTGTTGGCGAAGTTCCCCCTACATACCCAGAATTTTCGGGGTTTGTCTTTAAACTGCAAGCGAATATGGACCCGAAACACCGCGATCGCGTTGCATTTATCCGGGTTTGCACTGGTAAGTTTGAAAAAGATATGATGGTGAATCACGCCCGCATTGGTAAACTCATCCGTCTATCTCGCCCGCAAAAACTTTTTGCTCAAGAGCGAGAATCGATTGATGTGGCTTATCCTGGCGATGTGATCGGTTTGAACAATCCTGGTGTTTTTGCGATCGGGGATACAATTTACACGGGACAAAAGCTCGAATATGAGGGGATTCCGTATTTCTCGCCGGAACTGTTTGCATCTTTGAGGAATCCCAACCCCTCGAAATCTAAACAATTCCAAAAAGGCGTTGCGGAATTGCGAGAAGAAGGTGCTGTGCAAATTATGTATTCAACTGATGAAGCCAAGCGCGATCCAATTTTGGCGGCGGTGGGTCAGTTGCAATTCGAGGTAGTACAGTTTCGTTTACAAAATGAGTATGGTGTAGAAACCATATTAGATTTATTGCCCTACAGTGTCGCCCGTTGGGTTGAGGGTGGTTGGGAAGCATTAGAAAAAGTGGGACGAATATTCAATACCACTACAGTTAAAGACAGTATGGGACGACCAGTGTTGCTATTCCGCAATGAATGGAATTGTCAACAGTTATTGGGCGACCATCCAGAGTTAAAATTAAGCGCGATCGCTCCAGTATTTTCTAGTCAACAACCAGTGGAATAATTCACTTGATGTGGCTCTAACTGGGCGCGGTTGATTTCCACGGCATCCGAGGTTCGCGCTTTTGCACAAACGTGGATCATTTAGAAGAGATTGGAGTGCCAGAATTTGTATGCCTTCACATGCCAAACCATCTTTGGAGGCTGGTTTAGTTGCCCTCAAGCAGGGAAATTACCAAACAGCGATCGCTCAACTAGAACCTATTGCTAGCAGCCATAATGGGACTGCTAGCTTACAAGCTCAGGTTGGTTTAGTGATGGCTTATGCTCGCACTGGCGAAGTTTCCAAAGCGATCGCTATTTCCCAGAATCTCATTGAGAGTAACAATCCGCAAGTTCAAGAGTGGGCAACACGCGCTCTCGAACACCTGACAAAACGTAAAAAATCCGATCGAGAATCAAAAAAAGTCGAAACTGGATTTGTTCCCTTTGAGAATTCAACGCCAGCAGATTCAACCCCCATTACTCCCCCGGAAACTCCTACATCAGAGGAAAAACCAAACGATCGAGTCATAGAAACCAAAAGCGACGACATCCCGCCGATGGTGCCACTAGCTAGACTCAAAGCGACATTAGCGACACCGCCACCACCGCCACCATTGGCTACACCCCTAAGCGGCTTCATGGGTTCTGTTACCCGCACTCAAGCCAAATTATTCGGCGTTATTTATTGGCGGCAAGCACAACGAGCCAAAGCATGGCAACCACTACGTAAACCAAAATTAATTCCCTTGCGGCTACTATCGGCAGGGACATTTATCGCCCTGTTTTGGGTAATACGAGAAATCCTCAAGTTGGCATTAGGATTAATCAACCAGACTTTAGTCAAACTACCTTATCTGGAGCCAATACAGTTTTTATACCAAGATCCTACTCAACTGTTGCTGATCGCATTGGTGATTTTAATCGGGGTATCACCTTGGTTGCTGGATCTGCTACTGGCGAACTTGTATGGTCAGCGAGAATTTCCGAAAGATGTATTGAATACTCATAGCCGCGAAGCTGTTCGGGTGCTACAACGTTGTTCCCAACAGCGGCACTGGCCGTTACCCAAACTGCGGATTTTACCAACGGCTGCACCAATTATTCTGACTTATGGTAGTTTACCACGTAATGCCAGGATTGTTGTGAGTCAAGGGCTATTAGAGCAGCTGGCAGATGATGAAATCGCCATTATTTACGCCACGCAGCTAGGGCATATTGCTCACTGGGATTTTGCTGTAATGTCTTTGTTGCTGTTGGTTACACTACCAACTCACAAGCTATATCAGCAAGTGTCGGAGTTGGGAGACAAAATATCAGCGAAAATTTGGCGTTGGCCAGTGACAATTCTGGCAAGTCTAATTTATGGAATTTGGTGTTTGCTGACTGGAACTGGATTGTGGTTGTCGCGGTTGCGGCTTTATTATAGCGATCGCGTCGCTGCTGAAATTACTGGTAATCCCAATGCTCTGATTCGCGCTTTACTCAAAATTGCCATTGGCATCGCCGCTGATATCCAAAAACAAGAACACACCAGTTGGCAACTGGAAAGCTTAAATCTTTTAACACCAGTCAGCTACCAACAGAGTTTATCTTTGGGCACTATTGCCAGTAATCTATCTTTTGAATCCTTTTTAAAGTGGGATACGGCCAATCCCTATCGCCGATGGTTTACGATTAATAATAGCCATCCTTTAATGGGCGATCGCATCGAACGCCTCTGTCAAATAGCCCGTCACTGGCATCTAGACACCGAACTACATTTTGATAGCGTTCCATCAAAGGTTAAGCGTCAGTCTTTTCTATTACAAGTCGCTCCCTGGTTGGGAATTCCTCTAGGGGTTCTGTTTGCAGCTTTCGTCTGGCTAACCTGGCAACTAGCATTCACACTCAAGTTTTTAAATCTAAAGTGGATATATGAAGATTGGTCTTTTATTACAGGCTGCCTTCTGATTGGCTTTAGCATCGGTACTGTGATGCGGATTAATTCTTTCTTCCCCGATATTAAACCTGCCACCGTACAAACTGACGACAGCTTACCCAACCTGTTAGCTGATCCTTCTGCCTTACCTATTGATAGCGTCAGCGTGCGTCTTGTGGGTAAATTATTAGGTCGTCAAGGCACTAGTAACACCCTAGCGCAAGATTTAATCTTGCAATCCAGCGCAGGTTTGGTGAAATTGCACCACATTTCTTGGCTAGGACAGTCAGTCAATCACCAGGATCTAATCGGGCGGCAAATTATCGTCACAGGTTGGTTCCGGCGAGGAGCAACACCTTGGATCGATATCCAAACCCTAGAAACTCAAAGTGGTAAAACCATTCATAGCCCTCATCCTATTTGGTCTACTTTTTTAGCTGTTGCAGCACAGGCTTGGGGCGCATACGTCTTTTTAACTGGTTAGTCATTGGTCATTGGTCATTAGTCATTGGTCATTAGTCATTAGTCATTGGTCATTAGTTATTGGTTATTAGTCATTGGTTATCAACAAAGGACAAAGGACAAAGGACAAAGGACAAATTGGAATGTAAAGAAAAGTTGCAGGTTTCCTTAACAAATGTTACATTTATTTACACAAACAAGAGCAACCGACATAACTCAGCATCACCGCTTAGTTGTGAATTTAGGTGCTTTTTCCCCGCTCTATACCTTTTTATCCTCCCAACACAGCAGCAAATTAACCAGCCACTGGCTGGTTTTTGTTTCAAAATATGCTCACTTGCATAAAAAAATGTGTTTTATGTTACGATCTAGTAATAGTAATGCTGAAAATGTAGGCGCTAAACTAGCTACGTAGAAAATACCGTGGTAATGTAAGGAATGGTATTTGATTCTGCGAAAAAGGGCATAGAAGAAAGCGTGTACTTTAGCAGGCAATAGGCTATTAAATTTACAATTCTTAGAATTAAGGTGTTATTAGCTCACCATTAGTGTGAGCCTTTGGATTAAACAAGCTTGATCCCGACGAAAAACTGTATTGTTGTATAAGTTGACAGTTTCGAGCAAAAAAATTGGTTTATGGCAGTCTTGGTCAATAGCATCTATTTAAAAGCCAAAGCTAAGTGATTGTTTTCTTGCCTTGCCATGTTCATTCAACTCTGGAGGTATAGTTCATGTCCGTTCGCCTATATATAGGTAATTTGCCTAAAGATGAAATAGATCGTCAAGATCTGCAAGCCGTTTTTGCAGCAGAAGGTGATGCTGTAACTACTAAATTAATTAAAGACCGCAAAACTGGCAAATGCCGTGGTTTCGGTTTTCTTACAGTCAACAATGACGAACAAGCTGACGAAATTATTGAAAAGTATAATGGTCAGATGTTCAAAGACACTCCCATTAAGCTAGAGAAGGCATTACCTCGCACAAAGGGTGAAGAGGGCGACGAGCAAGCTCCTAAACCAGTTACTCTTGCTAATAATAGTACGCCAACTCCTGCCCCCAACAGAGAAGGTAGCCGTCGTGAGAAAAGCTCTAAGAAGCCTCGTCGTGGCGGCGGTGGCGGTGGTTCTCGCGAAACCAGCACCACAACCACCGATTCAGACGCTATTCGTCCAGATCCTCGTTGGGCTTCGGAATTAGAAAAGCTGAAGCAGATGTTAGCTGCACAAACTACGAATTAATCCTTAAGGGAGAGAAGTTAAAAATTAAAAATCAGAATTTTTTTTTGATTTTTAATTTTTAATTATTGTTGATAATTATCTAGCTGCTTGGTTAAATATACTTGCAGCTAATTTTGTAAGTGCGTAAGCATCGTATTGTCAAATCGTGGAGAATTGAGGGTTGAAATTTCAACGCAGAGGGACGCAAAGGTAAGCGCAGAGGTACGCAGAGAATATGCTACGAAGTTATATAGTTTTCTATTTAGAATAAAATTAAGTTTTTGTAATTAGAGGCATTGAAAAACCTGGACGATGGGGATGCAATGCCTAGGTTGGGCTGCGCCTACGCAGTAATTAGCTGGATTTGATAAATTAGAGTCAGTAATGGCAAGCTTGATAATGCCAAGAGAACCAGAGGCGCGATCGCTTTCAAGATAATCTACACTCAAGGTGATACCGATCGTTTGCAGCTTCTGTTATGTCCTCAATTCTAGATTCTTTGCCACCTGCGCTCGCTAAAATTGTCCAGCGCTTTCAACGCGCTTCCGAACCGAAACGACGCTACGAACAGCTAATCTGGTATGCTCAGAAGCTCAATGAGTTCCCAGAAGCTGACAAATTACCCGAAAATAAAGTTCCTGGTTGCGTGTCTCAAGTTTATATCACAGCAGCCTTGGATGACGGTAAGGTTGTGTTTCAGGGCGATTCCGACTCCCAATTAACCAAAGGATTAGTCGGGCTTCTGGTTGAAGGATTACATGGATTAACGCCAAGTGAGATTGTCCAGCTTACTCCAGATTTTATTCAAGAAACAGGTTTAAATGTTAGCCTGACACCTTCCCGTGCTAATGGATTTTACAATATTTTTAAAACCATGCAAAAAAAAGCATTGGAATGTAAGTTAGATTTGCCTAGCTAAACTTGGTTATTTTAGTCATTTGTCATTAGTCATTGGTCATTAGCAAAGGACAAATGACAAATAAGGTACAACTACCAAAATTTAGTCTTATGTCAACAAATTTATTATCTACCCCTGCTACTGGCTTTGGTGGAGTAGTTCAAGAATATCTCTGGAATTGGGAAAATCAGCAATTGCGCGTTGTTTATGAAACCCTTGGTAAAGGTTCACCGTTATTGCTACTACCATCTTTCAGCAGTGTTTCGACGCGTTTGGAAGTCGGCGAACTTGCCAAGTTACTAGCTCCCAATTTTCAAGTTGTAGCCATAGACTGGCCTGGATTTGGTGAATCTTCTCGCCCTAGTTTGAATTATCGACCGGAAATATATCAGCACTTTCTGGAAGATTTTGTCAAAGCTATTTTTAATACTCCCATTACCGTGGTGGCGGCTGGTCATGCTGCTACATACGTTTTACAATTAGCTGTCAAACAGGCTGTTTTCTCAAAAATTGTATTGTTGGCTCCTACTTGGCGTGGGCCTTTACCAACAATGGGGGCAAGTCAACAGATAGCTGGCATTGTGAGAGAATTGGTGCGATCGCCTATACTTGGTCAAGCTCTCTACAAACTCAACACTACTCAATCTTTCTTAAGTTTTATGTACCGCCGTCATGTCTTTACTGACGCGGCTAAAATTACACCCAGTTTCATTGAGAAAAAGTGGCAAACAACTCAACAACCAGGAGCGCGATTTGCATCTGCTGCCTTTGTAACTGGTAATCTCGATGCTGTACGCGAACAATCTGATTTTCTGGGACTTGTAAAGTCTTTAACCGTACCGCTCATGGTAGTAATTGGAGAATCCAGCCCCCCTAAATCACGAGAAGAAATGAACGCTTTGGTAGCCTTACCAGGAGTGAAAAGCGTTGTTATTCCTGGTTCTTTGGGACTGCATGAAGAATACCCAGCAGTTGTTTTAGAAGCAGTTCAAGATTTTTTGTTCTCTTGAGAAAATTAAATCCTCATACCAAAACGCAAAGAATTATTTTGCGCCTTGGTGCGAGATTAAAATTAGTTCAAGCTACTGCTGCTTCCCTACCTTAAGCGGGTTTTAGAAAACAAGCGGGAATCTTTTTCTTTTTTGAGGAAATTAAGAGAACGACGCAAACGTTTTTTTCCTTCTGCAAACCCAGGTAAATTTGCATACTCAGACTTGGGATTTTCTGCAATATTTAAAGCCGTTTCTAAGTAGGATATGGCGAGATCCACTTCTTGATTAGATAGCTTAGTTGCGTTATCTTGCCAGCTTTCAGCGATGCGTCCCAAAGCTTCTTCTGCATTATATTTAAGCTCCAGTTTCTTCAAAGCTTCAATAAGCACCGGGACGGCTGTTGCTGCTTTTTCCCCCATGCTTTCTAAGGCAGAGGCAGCACTTGAACGAACCTGAAAGTCCAAATCATTTTTCAAAGCTTCAATAAGTGCGGGGACTGCGGTTGCTGCTTTTTCACCGATGAATTTCAAAGCATAGGCAGCATTTGAGCGAACTTTTGCATTTTTATCCTCTTTTAAAGCTGTGATGAGTACAGGCACGGCTTTTACTACTTCTTCACTCTTGCGTTCCCAAATACCAACCCTTCCCAAAATAGAGGCAGCACTTATACGAACCAAATCATTTTTGTCTTTCAATGCTTGGATAATTACAGGAAATAGCGATGTTGTATCTTTCGCCATATTACTCAAAGCACTAGTAGCATTTGATCGCACTTGCTCGTTGTCATCTTTGAGTGTTTCCATGAGTACGGGAATTGCTGCTTTCAGTTCGTTTGTGAGTTTGACGTTAAAGTTGTCATCGCTAGAATAAGTAAAACTCATAGATCGAAAAGCTATGAGCGCAGCTAACCGCACTTCCGTATCACTGTCTTTGAGTGCTGCAATGACAACGGGGATGACTGCTTTCACGTCAGGGGTAGATTTATTTAAGTCGTTGCCAGCAATGCTAATCAAAGCTGAGACAGCACAAACGCGAACTTCCGCATCTGGATCGTTTTTTGAGGCGGTAATTAAGTTTGGAATTACCTGACTAGCTACTTTTTTATCAATGCTTCCCAACAGGTGAGCAGCATCGGCACGCAGTTTTGTATCCCGGTTTCGTAACGCTTTAACTAAATCAGAAACAGCTTGTGAACCAATTCTTTGCCTAGCTCTAGCTGTTCTTTCAGAGCCACAATAATTCCTGTTTGGTTCTTGGTAACTTGAAACACTCAGTGTGCGCTCCTTCTCTTGTCCCCAGACGTTGCCTATCGGCAACATAGATAACCAAAGGCATAAAAATGAAATTTCTAACGCTACTTGAAATTTAACTAAAAAGTTGACTGGAATAAATGCAGATGCTTGACCTGTTTGAGTTACTTGCTTTTTCGAGCAGCTAGTGTTTTTTGAAACCACCACGCTTCTCCATCAAAGTATAGTTTTTTATGTGATGATTATCATAAATTTCCTATTCTTGTCAAGCTACTAACCTGCAACTTATGGCAGAGTAAACTAGCTTGGATGCAATATTCCTACCAAGCTATGCCAAGTTATGAATATTTATTACTTATTACAGATGCACAAAAATAAAGTGCTTCTTGATTAAATTATGTAATGATTTTGCTGAAACCCAAAATAACAGCAAGTTCGCACAAAAATATAAAAAGATTTATCATGGGCGATAATGATTATCCACAAGGTGAGACAAGAGGAATTTAGAGTATGGTGGCTGACGTAATCAACAATTCAGTTCCCGTTACTGTTCTTACAGGCTATTTGGGAGCAGGTAAAACGACTCTACTCAATCACATCCTCACCTACGAACATGGCAAAAAAGTTGCTGTGATTGTTAATGAATTTGGGGAAGTGGGTATTGATAATCAATTGATTATCGATGCAGATGAAGAAATATTTGAAATGAACAATGGTTGTATCTGTTGTACAGTGCGCGGCGATTTAATTCGCATCATTGGCAATTTGATGAAGCGGCGCGATAAATTTGACCATTTAGTAATTGAAACAACTGGATTAGCCGATCCTGCGCCAGTGATTCAGACATTTTTTGTTGATGAAGATTTGCAAAGTCAACTGTCTCTCGATGCAGTGGTGACAGTCGTAGATGCCAAGCACATTTGGCAGCACTGGGATGCAGACGAAGCCCAAGAACAGATTGCTTTTGCCGATGTAATTTTACTTAATAAAACAGATTTAGTAGCGCCAGAAGAGTTGAATGAATTAGAAAAACGGATTCGGGCGATGAATGCGATCGCAAAAATCTACCGTACCCAAAATTCTGAACTAGGAATGGATGCTTTATTAGGTGTAAAAGCCTTTGATTTAGAACGCGCATTAGAAATCGATCCAGATTTCTTAGGCGAAGATGCCCACGTACACGATGAAACTGTCTATTCTGTAGCTTTAGTAGAAGCAGGTGCAGTTGATGGAGAAAAATTAAACGCTTGGCTTTCGGAATTACTGCGTACTCAAGGCCCCGATATTTTTCGGATGAAAGGCATTTTAAATATTGCTGGAGAAGATAATCGATTTGTATTCCAAGGAGTACACATGATATTTGATGGCAAACCCGATCGCCCCTGGAAACCCAGCGAAACTCCTAAAAACGAACTAGTTTTTATTGGTCGTAACCTTGATGCAGCCCAACTCAAACAAGATTTTCTCGCTTGTCTAGCGTAAATAAAAAGTTAGGAGTTATGAGTTATGAGTGATGAGTTAAAAATTCCTAACTTCTAACTTCTAACTCCTCACTATTGTAGAAAATTATGAACTCCACAACCAGCAAATCTAAGGAATTTGAACAACACTATTCGGGGACACTTTCAGATTATGTAACAGCGATCGCTTGGTCGCCACAAGGTCAAACTTTAGCAGCAACTTCCGCCGCCGGGGAAGTAGTTTTGTGGAATGATGGCGAACTCACAACTTTACAAACTGGTAACGGTAAATCAGTAGACTGTCTAGCTTTTTCACCAGATGGAAAATTTTTAGCCGTTGGCGGACAAGATGGACAGGTAAAAATTTGGCGCGACACTGAATTAATCGCCACGTTAGAAAATGCCCCTGCATGGGTTGACAAGCTAGCTTGGAATTACACCAGTAACCAACTGGCTTTTAGTTTGGGGCGTTACGTCCAAGTTTGGGATGCAGATACTCGTGAAATTGTCGTAACGCTGAATTTCGACAACTCTTCAGTATTGGGTATAGATTGGCGCATTGACGGGGAATACTTAGCCATTAGTGGTTATAAAGGAGTCAAAATTTGGCACAGTAAAAACTGGGATGAAGAACCATACAGCTTAGATATGACTACTGTCAGTTTAGCTATGGCTTGGTCGCCCGATGGCAAATTCCTGGCTTCTGGCAACATGGATCGTAGTGTCACCGTTTTGGAATGGAACAACCCCGATCCTTGGGTGATGCGTGGCTTCCCTGGTAAAATTCGCCAATTGGCATGGTCAGAAGCTATGACCAAAGTAGGTGCGCCAATACTGGCATCTTCTAGCGTTGAAGGTATTGTAGTGTGGGAAAAGCTAGAAGATGATAATTTAGGTTGGGAAGCACGAGTCTTAACAAATCATGTGGGTGTAATTAATGCGATCGCCTTTGCACCCAAAAGCTTCCTTCTGGCTTCTGCTGCTGCTGACGGCTGGTTATGTTTGTGGAACCAAGCCAAAGAAGTATCCCAAATTATCACAGGTGTCTCTGGAGGATTTTCTAGCCTAGCTTGGCATCCCCAAGGTAAGTTATTGGCCGCAGGGGGTGAACAGGGCGAATTACTTGTATGGTCAAAGGTTTTGCGGGGTCAAGGATTCGGGCGTAGTTGAGCAATACTTGGTAATTAAAATTGAAGCTGGGCAATTTATTAGCTATGCTGTATCAGCAAAGCTATCTTTGTGTGAATTATGAAAATTGTCAAACTGATTTTACTTGCCTGTCCCGCATTTCTGATATCCATGCTGCTGGTAGTCAATCCAGCAAACGCATCTAGCCTAAAATCTACATACGCTACCCAAATTATGACGGTAGTATCTACACAACAAATTCCCGATCTGGCAACACCAAACTTGATTCAAACATCTCATCCGATTATCGATCGAGTTGGTTGTAATTGTACCAACTGTGTTCAGTCTAAATTTCAGTCGCTACAAGGCAAGCTGCCATCCGCCGATTTTTAATAAATTTAGGAGTTATGAATATTGTACGGGCACAGTATTGCTGTGCCCTTATTAATTTTATGAGCTTTTTGTCGGTGGCGATCGCCTACGGCACGCTACGCGATCGCGCTGACTGCGACATAATTATTTATGTAATCAAGGTATTCACTAAAGATTAAAATAATTCGTAATTGATAATAAGTAATTCTTAATTACTATCAGTAATAACTTGTACCATTTTTCATTACAAATTACGAATTACGTAGCTTGCTTCTCCCCTTTGGCGAGTATTACGAATTATTTGGTCACGCCTGAAAAACGAAGTAGGAAAGTTGTTAAGTAAATCCCTGGATACTGAGAAAGCTGCTGGTAAGCTGGTGAAGTTGGTGCAGATAGCGATTGCATCCAAGCTGTTAAGCTCTTGTTAAAAGAGCTAGTCCGGGGATTAGAAAACTTGCTAGAGTGAACAGAGTTAGCCTTAATGTCTAATCCCCAAAACCTATACATCTCATGGATTTTGCTAATATTGCATCCCAGCTAAACGCTGGAACGATTTTGCCAGAGGGGATTGTTATTCTCACCCTCTTGGGGGTTTTGATTGTTGATTTGATTTTGGGGCGTACATCTGGACGCTGGATTGGATATCTAGCGATCGCAGGTTTATTTGCTTCGATTATCGCCCTATATTTTCAATGGGACTCTCCCAATCCTATCGGTTTTACCGGTGGCTTTAATAGTGATGACTTGAGTATCGTCTTTCGCGGTATTATTGCCTTGTCTGCGATTGTGACTATACTGATGTCAATTCGCTACGTTGAGCAGAGTGGCACCTCTTTAGCAGAATTTCTCGCTATTTTGCTGAGTGCTACTTTGGGAGGGATGTTTTTATCCGGGGCTAGTGAGTTGGTGATGATTTTCATCTCCCTAGAAACCCTGAGTATCTCCTCTTACTTGTTGACAGGTTATACCAAGCGTGACCCCCGCTCCAACGAAGCGGCGCTGAAATACTTGTTAATTGGAGCTTCCAGTACAGCAATATTTTTGTACGGTGTATCCCTGCTGTATGGACTATCTGGAGGACAAACCGAACTTAGTGCGATCGCTAATGGCATTGCCACAGCAAAAGTGGGACAATCTTTAGGTTTAGTGATTGCCCTGGTATTTGCGATCGCGGGTATTGGCTTCAAAATCTCCGCTGCACCCTTCCACCAGTGGACACCAGACGTTTACGAAGGCGCTCCCACCCCAGTCATCGCCTTTTTATCTGTCGGTTCCAAAGCAGCTGGTTTTGCCTTAGCCATCCGCTTGTTAACAACAGCCTTCCCCCTTGTTGCTGACGAGTGGAGGTTTGTCTTCACAGCTCTAGCCGTTCTCAGCATGATTTTGGGTAACGTAGTCGCCCTAGCCCAAACCAGCATGAAACGGATGCTAGCTTATTCATCCATTGCCCAAGCTGGGTTTGTGATGATTGGCTTGATTGCTGGTACTCAGGCAGGATACGCCAGTATGATATTCTACTTACTGGTTTACCTGTTCATGAACCTGTGCGGCTTTACCTGCATCATTCTGTTTTCACTGCGGACAGGAACCGACCAGATTGCCGAATACTCTGGCTTATATCAGAAAGACCCACTCCTAACACTAGCGTTGAGTATCTCCCTGCTTTCCTTGGGTGGTATTCCACCATTAGCTGGGTTTTTCGGCAAGATTTACTTATTCTGGGCTGGTTGGCAAGCCGGACTTTATTGGTTAGTTTTGCTGGGCTTAGTTACCACCGTCGTCTCCATCTACTACTACATTCGCGTAGTTAAGATGATGGTAGTAAAAGAACCCCATGAAATGTCCGACGCGGTGAAGAATTATCCCCAAGTGCGTTGGGATTTGCCTGGGTTAAGACCTTTGCAGGTTGGGTTGGTGCTAACATTTATTGCCACTTCTATAGCAGGGATTTTGTCAAATCCACTGTTTACGCTGGCTAACAACTCTATTTCCCATACCGCATTTTTGCAAGCAACAATCAACACTAATGTAAAAGCAGAAAATCCACTGCTTTTACCAAAGTTAGATTCGGTTAGTCAGTCGGAATCCTCTGTTGATTCTACTGCCAAGATATAACTGAGTCTCAACCAGATTTTGTAATCAAAAACACGCCTGTTTGCTAATGAGCATACAGGCGTTGTTATATCTTTTAACTGAAATTTTATAAGGCTGATTGAATAGGTATTTTAATTACAAATTCTGCACCTTTTTCTGGAACAGAAAAACAGTTAAGTTGCCCGTTATGTTTTTCAACTATAATTTGATAGCTTATATATAACCCTAGTCCAGTACCTTTACCCACAGTTTTAGTGGTAAAAAACGGATCGAATAGCTTTGAGCGAACTTGTTCATTTATCCCCAAACCATTATCAGCAATACTAACTTCTATCCATTTTTCATCGATTAGCTCAGTTTTAATTTGAATTTGGGGATTATTATTTATCAGTTTTTGACTTTCAGTTTTTTGTGTATTTACTTCTGAATACTGACTGTTGAGCGCTGATGCTTCCAGTGCATCGATTGCATTAGCAAGAATATTCATAAACACTTGATTGAGTTGACCAGGATAGCAAGTTACATTTGGTAGCTGACTATATTTTTTGATAACTTTGATTTCTGGGTACTCATGCCTAGCTTGCAGGCGATGCTCCAAAATCATCAAAGTACTATCAATTCCTTCATGAATATTGACTTGCTTAAGTTCTGCTTCATCCAGCCTGGAAAAATTACGTAGTGATTTAACAATTTCCTGAATGCGTTCTGCTCCCACTTTCATGGATTGGAAGAGTTTGGTTATATCTTGAATCAAAAAATCTAAGTCTATTTCTTCTACTTGCTGTTGGATTTCTGGAAGAGTATTTGGAAAAGCTTGTTGATAAACTTCGACTAATTTCAGTAAATCCTGAGTATATTTATGAGCGTGGTGAAGGTTCCCATAAATAAAACTCACGGGGTTATTAATTTCATGAGCAATACCAGCGACCATCTGGCCTAAACTAGACATTTTCTCAGCTTGGATAAGCTGAGTTTGGGTAAGCTTTAGCTCATTTAGTGTGTCTTGTAAAGCAGTTGTACGTTCCTCGACCCGAATTTCTAGCTCTTGATTCGCTTTCTTGAGCGCTTCCTCTGCTTGTTTCCGTCTCTGAATTTCTTTGGCTAACTCATCAATTTTTTCGTTCAAGAGAACGAAATTACTGCTGGTTAGAGTTCTATTTTCCAAGCGTAAGAGAATTAAAGCTGAAGATTCAGGAGACCAAGGTTGAATAACGGCTCCTTGGCTACGACATATTAACGTTTGTCCATCATTCTTTCGTAAAGTCAAAGAGCCAATCACCATTGCCCTGCTACTTGAACAAGCTTGCAGATACTTTACAATATCGTTAGCAGGCTCAGTTACAATTTCAAAAAGTATTTTTCCCTGCAATTCTTGACGGCGTAACCCCAACATATCTGCTAATGGTTGATTGGTAGCTAACAGCTCACCCTCTCCGCTTACCAGAAGTAAAGGTTCTGGTAAAACTCTGGCAAATTCAAGAAATTGTTCAGGAGTCATGGGGCTTCTACTTTCACGGTTTGACTCTACTTTACATATCTGCACTAAGCTTAATCCTGGAGTTATTTTGTTTGATAGTGAAGGATTTACACAGATTCTAGTCCCCTAAAGTATTCTCGACCTTCTGCATCTTCTGCCTCTTCTGTAAGTTTTAAGTAAACAATAACTTTACATCCAGAATTACCTTCTGCTATTGTCTCTTGCAATTCTACTTTTGCATATCCTAGATTATTAGCTGCGATCGTTCCAAAAACGTTTGAAGTCATCATGCACATGGCAGGGCGATTAATTACTTTATCGCCAAATGGGCAAACACGGTTGCCAAAGACAATTTTTTCATCATTCTGCTCAATGACATAAAAATCGCCCTGGATTCGTTTTTTTAAATCAATCAAGACATCAGCTACCTGCTTACGAGAAAGGTTAGAGATTTCCAGGGCAGATTTATAATCTTGGTTAATCTGCCTTCCCATCCTTTCACCAACAACGCTAATAAATCCCGAAGCTTCTTTTAAACCCACTACATCCTGCAAAGTACCAGATAATTCTCTGATTAGTGTACGTAAAAATATGTCGCGTTCTAAAGAAATATTAAGCGTAGCTATTGAGTCCTTGGGTACATCGATCATAAATTTTGAGAATACAATCTTGGAAGTACACTTATAGAGTTCCCCAAAATTTCTCTAAAGTAACTACTTAATCTTTTTATTTTGAGAATTTAATGTTTGCTTTTGGTTCTAATGAAAAAATGTCGATAAGAAATTATGAGCCTTATCGTTGTGACAGTTTACGGTTTTGCATAGTCTCTTCTAGGTTAAGTCCCCATTATTTTTTCTAACCCTCCTTCAAGAGTGGGGAATTAGATCGAGTCTTAAAAGGTTAGCCAGCAAAAATAATCCCAGCTTTTGGTATATCTTTTGCAAGAGAACTGGCACATTGCTGAAGAACTTCTTCAACTGCTGCAAGAGAATCTGGATCGTTACTGTGGTCTACTACTGCCTCGAACATAAATTTATTTATTATGTTAATAAATGTAGCTTACTATAATTATTAAATAGGAAGTTTAATGATAAATTCTGAACCTTGCCCTATTGATGAATTTACCTCTAGAGTTCCTCCATGTTTTTCGACAACAATCTGACGAGCAATTGATAAGCCTAATCCTGTGCCTTGACCCACAGGCTTGGTGGTGAATAAATAGTCAAAGATTTTTTGTTGGACATCAGCCGACATTCCCACGCCATTATCTTTAATCCTAATCGAGATATAATTTTTATCTTCAGTGAGAGTGGTTTGAATCAAAATTTGATTAGGATTTGCATCAATTTCCATATAGGTAAGTCCTATATTAGACTCCTCTAAAGCATCAATAGCATTAGCTAATAAATTCATAAATACTTGATTTAGTTGTCCGATAAAACATTCTAATTCTGGCAATATATCGTAATCTCTAATTACTTGAATATCGGGTCGATCTTCGGATGCTTTTAAACGGTGTTTTAGAATCATAATTGTACTGTCTATACCATCATGAATGTTGCAATACACTTTGCGATCGCTATCTGCTCGAGAAAAGGTTCTCAAGCTGGTACTAATGTTGCGAATGCGCTGAATTCCCTCTTTCATTGAGGAAATTAAATTAGGTAGATCGGCAAGTATATACTTCAAATCTATAGCTGCAATTTCCTCTTGAATTTCTGGAACTGGATTAGGATAGTGTTCCTGATAAAGGTCAATAATGTTAATCATGTTTTGGAAATATACTGAAGCGTGTCCAAGATTGCCATGAATAAAACCAACTGGATTATTAATTTCATGAGCAACTCCTGCTACTAATTGACCAAGAGCAGACATTTTTTCCGTCTGTACAAGCTGAAGTTGAGACTCTTGTAAGTCTTTTAATGCCCTAGATAATGCTGATGTCCTTTCTAAAACTCGTTTTTCTAAAGTTTTTGTGAGATTTCGTAATTGAAGATGGGTTTTAATTCTAGCTAATAATTCTTCTTGATGAAAGGGTTTTGTGATATAATCAACTGCTCCTATATTTAGACCCTTTACCTTACTATGAGTATCAGAATTAGCTGTCATAAAAATTACGGGGATATCACAAGTAGCTGAATTTTCTTTTAGTCTTTTGCAAGTTTCAAATCCATCTATTCCTGGCATCATCACATCTAATAAAATTAAATCGGGAAGTTGATACTCAACCTGCTTCAGTGCTTTTTCTCCATCATTTTCTGTGATAACTTTAAAGCCTACATTAGTTAATGTATCAAAGACAATTTCTAAATTAGTAGTAGTATCATCTACCACTAAGATTAAACTATCTTCTGGGGTGTAAAGCATTTTCATATCTGGTTTTTCATTCATATATTTAAATTAATTTTATTCATTGTTAGTTATTGCCTCTTGCCTTGCGATCGCAGCTAATTCCCCTCTATTTTCTTGGTAGACAGGCTGCCAATTTATCGTCTGACAACCCTATAGTTCCCAAAAACTCTGATAACAGCAACATTTTCACGCTAAATTGCCTATAGCTTTGCGTTGGGGCGATCGCTAATGGACATCGATACACCAAAGTTTAAAATCCTTTTTTATAAAGGCGATCGCTCTGAAATTAGTTATTTATACCCTTGTCTTTTTATAAGAGTAGCGCTGGCCCAGAAAAACATTGTTGATGCCATAAGTTAATTTTTTCATTTTGTCAACAGTATTTATCATGAGTATTCCTAGATATAATTTTTTTTATAAAAAAATATCATTTTAGACAATTACCGTATATTTACGGTTATTTTTTTTTTAAACATAGAACAATATTGTTTAACTTTAAAAATACTCATGTAGATTTACACACTACTAACAGTACGGTGACGTAAATACGATCTACACACTGTATATATATGGTGTTACAGTGAGTTATTTTCAAAAGTTTTTATAGGCTCTCTATGAGTCTATTGATTTTATTATCCTGTACTTTATGTTAGTTACTTCTAACTAATATATTTCTATGAAGGAATTACTTTCCTCCGATTTATACTGTCCATTTTCATCCCATATCAATAAGCATATTGATGTTTTAGAAGAGTATGCTCTTGAATGGGTAACTCGCTTTAACCTACTGGCAAATGAATCAGTTTATCGACGTTTCACCAAGTCAAATTTTTTCAAGCTCGTAGCAGGTGCTTATCCTTACTGCAATCTAGAAAAAATAAAGATTGCCAGTGACTTGTTCAGTTGGCTGTTTATTTGGGATGACCAATGTGATATGTCAGATTTAGGCCAACAACCTGAAGCACTTAAGCTTTTTCACCGAAGATTTATTGAAGTACTAAATGGAGCAGAACTTACAAGCAACGATATACACCTTAGCTATGCTTTAAGTGACCTACGACAACGGATGCTCCAAATAGGGAGCATAAAATGGTTCCATCACTTTGTTTTTAGCTTTGAGGAATACTTCGCTGGATGTGTACAGGAAGCAAGTAACCGCGCACAGGAAATAATACCGGATATTGATACTTATATCAGAATACGAAACTTAAGTTCGGCGGGGGATCTTACCGTAGTATTGATTGAATTTTGCGATCAATTGCTGATTCCTGATATTTTACGACAGCACAAGATTTTCAAAAAACTCAAGGAGAAGACAATTAATATTCTTGCCTGGTGTAATGATATCTTCTCGTATTCTAGAGAAATGGCAAGTGGTGATGTTCACAATTTAGTATTAGTATTGTACTATCAACAGCAACTACCTCTAGAAATAGCGATTAAGCGTGCAGTCGATATCCACGACCGAGAAGTACGAGAACTGATCGAACTAGAAGCATGTCTGCCATCTTTTGGAGAAGAAGTAGATGCTGAACTTACAAAGTATATTTCAGGAATGTATGCCTGGATACGGGGCAATCTAGATTGGTATTTTAATTCCGATCGCTATCAAACTATAGAAAGACTGGAGTTAGTAGAAACTTTAGAGCTAGATAAATCTCAAAGCAATATGCAAGTACTTTCAAACATGAAAGTTTTACTACCATCATAAGTAAAAATATACTATCTCAGAGAATATTTTTCACGATGCTCCCAACGATTTTTTTAAAGGTGTTGGGAGCATCTAGAATTTTACTGCTTCAAAGTTAATCAATATTACCCCATAACTAACAATACAAAAATAACGCAATTTCAGTATGAAAAATCAAATGCAACTACCTAATCCACTAAAAACTCCCCCTTTGCTCCAGAAAATCCAGTGGGTTGCAGACCCCGTTAGTTTTATGGAAAATGCAGCTCAGCAATATCCTGACATTTTTACTGCTGAGGTAATTGGTTTTGGGGAGACTGTGGTTTTTGTGAACCATCCTCAAGCAATTAAGGAAATTTTCACTAACGATCGGAAGAAGTTTTTATTCGTTGGCAGAGGGAACAAAATATTTGAACCCTTAGCCGGGGAATATTCACTCCTCATGCTGAACGGTGAACACCATAAACGGCGGCGAAAACTCACAATGCCTTCCTTTCATGGCGACAGAATGCGAGCCTACGGCTCTTTGATTTCTAATCTCACCGAACAAGTCTTTAGCCAGTTACCACTAAATCAGCCCTTCTTAGCTCGTACTGCAATGCAGGAAATTTCTCTGCAAATTATTTTACAAGCTATTTTTGGCTTGCATAAGGGAGGACGTTACGACAAAATCAAGCGCTTAATGGCGTTGCTTTTGGATCTCTTTAGCTCACCCTTTACTTCTAGCTTCCTTTTTTTCCCCTTCCTGCAACAAGATTTAGGAGCTTGGAGTCCTTGGGGATGGTTTCTGCGTCAACGGCAACAAATTTATGAATTGCTTTACGCTGAAATTGCCCAACGCCGGGAAGAACCTAATCCAGATCGCATCGATATTTTATCCTTGCTGATGTTAGCGCGGGATGAAGCGGGTAATCCGATGACAGATCAAGAGTTGCGTGATGATTTGATGACACTGATGGTAGCAGGACATGAAACCGTGGCAACAGCAATGGCTTGGGGATTGTATTGGATTCATCATTTACCGAAAGTCCGAGATAAATTGCTTCAAGAACTTGATTCCCTCGGTGATTCCCCAGATCCCATGAGCATTTTCCAACTACCTTATCTCACAGCTGTTTGTAATGAAACATTGCGAATTCACCCGATCGCAATGTTCGCGTTCCCCAGGATAGTCCAAGAACCCTGTGAACTACTAGGACATCCTTTAGCTTCTGGAACATTACTGGTTCCCAGTATTTACCTGACTCATCAGCGTGAGGATTTATATCCGCAGCATCAGCAATTTAAACCAGAACGCTTTTTAGAACACGAATTTTCTACTTATGAATTTTTGCCCTTTGGTGGTGGAGTTCGTCGCTGTATAGGTGAAGCTTTGGCTATGTTTGAAATGAAGCTAGTATTAGCAAAAGTACTGTCAGGCTATCAACTTGCTCTAGCTGGTAAGCGGCCAGAGCATCCTCAACGTCGAGGTTTTGCACTTGCGCCTGCTAATGGGGTGAAGATGGTAGTTACAGGACGACATGTGCGTGAAGAGCCTCGAGTGAATATGACAACTACATCCACATCGGTCTTTTAATAATCTGTCAGAGCGATTTGAATAAATATTATAAACGCAGCTTTTCACAAAAACTGCGTTTTTAGTACTCTTAGATTTGGACTCGATCAATTACTCATCTAACCCTCTAACTGTTGCATTGGTATCTCAATAGTAAACTCAGTCCCTTTTCCCGGTGTAGAATTACAGGTTAAACTACCTTTGTGTTTGTCCACGACAATCTGGTAGCTAATTGACAACCCTAAACCCGTACCACTTCCTACTGACTTGGTGGTAAAAAATGGGTCAAATATTTTCTGCTGCACGGCTTTTGTCATGCCAGAACCGTTATCAGTAATCCGAATTATTGCCGTATTAGAATTTGTTAGTTCAGTAAAAATATGAATTTGTCGTACACGATGAGAAGTCGGTGACGTATCTATATCATTTGTTAATTCTTCTCGCTCGTTTATTAATGATGGATGAGCTATGATAAATAACTCTTCTAAAGCATCAATTGCATTACTCAGAATATTCATAAATACCTGATTTAGTTGACCAGGGTAACAAATAACTTCCGGTAATTGTCCATATTTTTTGATGACTTCAATTTCTAGTAAATTGCTATTTGGTTTCAGTCGGTGCTGCAAAATCATTAAGGTGTTGTCTATTCCCTCATGAACATCTACAGGTTTCATTTCAGCTTCATCTAAGCGAGAAAAGTTACGTAAGCCCAAAACAATATTTCGGATACGCGAACTCCCTACTTTCATGGAATCTAGAATCTTGAGAAGGTCTTCTGATAAAAAATCTATGTCAATCTCCTCAGATTTCTCTTCAATTAAAGGGGATGGATGGGGATATTCTTGCTGATAAATAACTATCAAATCCAGCAACTCTTGGACATACTCGCTAGCATGATTGATATTGCCATGAATAAAGTTAATCGGGTTATTTATTTCATGAGCAATTCCCGCCACCATTTGTCCCAAAGAAGACATTTTTTCACTTTGAATTAATTGGATTTGGGTACTTTGCAATTCTTGTAAAGTTTGTTGTAAACATTGATTTTTGTCATTGAGTTCTTGGGTTCTTTCCTGAACCTTTCCCTCTAGGGTATGGTTGTATTCCTCCAAGCTTTCTTTAGCTTGTGCCAAGTTTTTATAAAGAATAGCATTCTCTAGGGATATTGCTGCTTGAGTGGTGAGAAGTTTGAGAACTTCTATGCGATCGCGTGTAAATGCTCCTGTTGTCAGACGATTTTCTAGGTAAAGAATCCCAATTAATTTACCTTGATTTAGAAGAGGTATAGACAATAAGCTCTTAGGTTCTTCACTAGTGATATAACTATCACTTGCTAGAAAAGAAACAGCTATTGGATCATCAATAACCAAGATTTCTCTAGAGCGTTTAACATAGTTAATCAAAGTAATGGGAACATCGTAGCTTGATTCAAGGCAAGTTGATGGAAACTCAGTATAGGTATGCTCAAAATTTGAACTTGAACAAACTGCTGTGACAGTTAATGCTAAGTTATCACCTTCACTCAAAATTAAAGCGCATTTAGAAGCTCCTGCATTCTCCATAACAACTTCCATTAAAGTAGAAAGTAGTCGCTCAAGCTCGATTTCTCCAGAGAGTGCGTGAGATGCTTTAATGAATGCGGCTAAATCCAGAGAATCAGAAATACTTGTCTTCGAGCCAATAACAGTTTGTTGATTACTTAGAGTAGATAAAGATGATATAGATATGCTATTGAAAGAAGCGCTTTCCTCGCTAGCAGGGATACTCAGTTTTTGTTGCTGGGATATAGGAGTGAGTAATTGGGGATAGCGTTTTACTAAATCGTCAACTTTGGCTTTTGCTCCCCAATTAACGTATCCATAATAGGCATCAATTAAGTAGGTTTGGGCAATTTTCTGCTTGCCCCATTTTAGATAAAATTTAGCTGCAAGTTCCTGAGCTAAAGCTACTTCATTCTTGTAGTCATGCTCTTCAGCTAGGGAGATAGCACGGTCGTATTCTTCCATTGCTTCAAAATATTTCCCTTCAACTCGATACCTTTCTGCTTCTACCAAATAAAATTTATGGCAATTATTCATTGGGGCATGATATGCCCAATATTGCATCTTTTCCTGATTAGCTTGCACCCGATCGAGAATACGCTTTTGCTCTGAATCAGGTGCATCGGCGTACACCGCCAGTTTGGCCAGAGAATCGTAAAAATAGAAAACAGGAACAACTAGTTGTCCTGTACCACTATCTAAGTACTTTTCAGCTAGGGTGGCATTTTCAGCTGCTTGAGGGAACTGCTGAAACAAGTAGCATAAATGTAGTTTATGGAAATATAGATATAAAAGTCCGATTCCATCCTTGGCTTCCAAATGCAGTGGCAGCATTTTCTCCTCATCATAGGCTGCACCAATTAAACGACAAGGATTTTCTACAAACCCCAGTAAATTTAAGACACTTTGTTGATAGATACAATTCCAGTTAAACGCTCTTTCTTGCTTGATTTGCTTCAAAGCATTGCTGTAGTTTGCTATCTCGCGTTCCAGCCCTGTAAGTTCTCTACCAATAGAATAACAACAGAAGC
Source organism: Nostoc sp. DedQUE05 (assembly GCF_034530955.1). Lineage (NCBI taxonomy): Bacteria > Bacillati > Cyanobacteriota > Cyanophyceae > Nostocales > Nostocaceae > Nostoc > Nostoc sp. DedQUE05. Next base: position 71,080 of record NZ_JAVRCB010000016.1, read on the forward strand.
AATAAAACTGAAGAAATAAAGCTGCAAATTCTAAATCTCCTGTTTCTATCGCTAGAGAGTAAGCTTCTAGTACAGTATTTAATGTTTCCTTAGGATGCTCCTTCCAATGACGGATACCTGCATGAAATACCTCCATAACTTTTGCTTCAACTTCTTTAGCATTGTACTTAGCCACCAAACTTAAAGCCAGTTTGCCAAAATCATAGCCAGACTGAATATCTCCCTTTTCACTACAGAGGATCGTTCCGTAAAGAACGTATGCAAAGGCAGACAAGGGGGCATTGCCATATTTGAGCGATAAGTTGATTTGTTTAAGAACAATCAGGAAAAAAAGTTCAGGAGTAACTGCATAGGCAAAAAAAAGCGCATTCGATAGAATCCGCATAACTACCAATGTTTGTTCTGCCGTCATTTCTGGCAGATCAATTAAATCCTCAATCCGCTTTTCATTTAAATTTAATGTTAGTTCAGCGATCGCTAGCTGAATATCTGACTGACTAGGATTTTCAGGCAACTCAACTTCCAACAATTTTAGAACACTTAGTGCAGTCCTGACAGATTCTAGTGCTTGGTTTTGCGCTCCATAAGCTTTAATTTTGACTTCATAAACTTTTACTTTTTCTAGCAGTGTTTTTGCTCGTGCCAACACTACTTCTACTAATTGCTCCATTTGCCTAAAGTCGCCAGCTAGATACGCAGCCTCTGCTCCTGTCTCATACAAAGCTAGGATTAGTTGATATTTAGTCTCCCAACTATCACTTGCGAGCAATTGGATGCCGATAGTTAAATACTTAACAGCGGCGGGATAAGCTGTTGATGCTAAAGCCTTACGTCCAGCAATTAGATTCATCTGGGCCAGTTCATCTCGTTTAGCTTGAGGGGAGATGAATTCTACTGCGATATTAAACTGATTGACAAGCTCAAAAATCTTTTCTTCCTGTTTTGCAACAGGAATATTGTTCAATAACAGTAGCCCAATTTTTAAGTGAATTGGCTTTTTTTGTTCTTCAGGAATTAAAGAATAAGCGGCTTGCTGCACTCTATCATGGACAAATTTATACTTGGGTAGCTGTAAATTAGAATTTGAACATTGTGTAGATTCTATTCCATGAACAATGAATTCTTGATTAGTATTATCTTTTGAAAAAATGCTGTAATTTTCAGATTGTGGTAAAATTAGCCCATCAAGTAACGCTTGCCACAAGTCTGATGCTGTATCTACTACAGATTTTTCATTAACGATCGCCAGAGTTTTTAAGTCAAATTGATTTCCAATACAGGCAGCTAGTTTCAAAACTTTTTGGGTATATATTGGCAATTTTTCTATTTGCAGGGCGATAAATTCTACTACATCATCTGTAAGAGCTAAATCTTTGATTTTTGAAATATCATACTGCCAATGACCAGCATCAAAATTTAATACAATTAGCCCATCATCATGTAAAGTTTTGAGAAATTGAACAGAAAAGAAGGGGTTGCCTTTAGTTTTAGCAAACACCATCTGGGTGAGAGGAACAGCAACCAATTCTGGACAATGAAGTGTCTCAGCAATTAGATGATTTAAATCGCCTTGATTTAAAGGTGCTAAAGTAATTGTATTAATGATTACTCCTGCTTTTTGAATCTCCTGTAATGTCAAAGAAAGCGGATGTGCCTTGGAAATTTCATTATCTCGATAGGAACCAACTAATAAGAAACCCCCTTTTGTTTCACGCATCTGTTCTGTCTCTTCTGAAATAGAAGACAACATACTTTCACACATTAATAACTGAATTAATTTCAAAGAAGCTGTATCTGCCCATTGCAAGTCATCGAGAAAGATAACTAGGGGATGTTCTTTAGTTGTAAAGATTTGGATGAATTTTTGAAACAATAAATTGAAACGATTTTTGGCAGCGCTGCCAGAGAGTTCTGTAACCTGAGGTTGTTTACCAATAATCTGTTCGAGTTCAGGAATGACATCAATAATCACCTGTGTTTGTGTACCTAATTCCCGCAGAATTTTGGATTTCCATTGTTGAATTTGAGCATCAGTTTCTGAGAGCAGTTGCCCAATTAAGTCCCGAAAGGCTTGCACTAATCCTGACAAAGGAATGTCACGTTGAAACTGGTCAAATTTTCCTTTGATGAAGTAACTACGCTGCCGCACAATAGGTTTGTGGACTTCATTAACCACGGCAGTTTTGCCAATGCCAGAGAAACCTGCGACTAATATCATTTCTGTTGCCCCGTCTGTCACACGCTTAAAAGCAGCAAGTAGAGTTTCAACTTCACTTTGGCGACCATAGAGTTTTTCAGGGATTACAAAACGGTCAGAGATGTCTCTCACGCCGAGTTTAAAGGGTGCAATATTTCCTGTTTCTTGCCACTGGCTTTGGCACACCTCCAAGTCATGCTTTAACCCCAAAGCACTCTGATAGCGGTCTTCGGCATTTTTTGCCATCAGCTTGCTGATGATGTCAGACAAAATTAGCGGAATATCGGAGTTAATCCGACTGGCTCTTGGCGGTTGTTTGGCAATGTGAGAGTAAACTAACTCCGTCGGATCTTTGCTGGTGAAAGGTAACTGTCCGGTGAGGAGCTGAAAGAAGGTGACACCGAGGGAATAAAAATCAGTGCGGTAGTCAATACCTCGGTTCATCCTTCCAGTTTGTTCTGGGGAAATGTAAGCCAGGGTACCTTCTAAGATGTTGGGATTCGTGAGAAATTGAATTTCTCTTGGCAAAAGGGTGGCAATACTAAAGTCGATGAGTTTGATTTCATTTGTGCTAGGGTTGATGAGGATGTTGGCAGGCTTGATATCTTTGTGAATGATGCGATCGCGATGCAGTCTTTCCAGGGTAGAAGCAATTTTAATCGCAATGTGGAAAAACTCGTTCAGGGAAAGCCAGTTTTCCTTTTTTACTTTGTCATCTATTTGCCAGTTTTGGAGGGAAATGCCACCAAAGTCTTCCATCACTAAAACATAGCTGTTACGGTAATTTTCTAAGCTATAGGTTTTGACTATGCCAGGAAAATCGAGGTTTTTGGTGATGATATATTGATTTCGGAACTGAGCTATTTCTGCAAAGGTAGGATATTCATTCCGCATCAATTTGAGAACGACTGATTTTTGGTCTTCTTCTCTAATACCTCGATAAACTAGAGTTTTACTGCCTGAGTAGATTTGTTCAGTAATGCGATAACCAGGAAACGAATATAATGTATCTAATACTACTAACATTGCGGACTATGCTCATAATTATTGTTTCTATGGCTTATTATTCCCGCGCAAAGACTATCCTCATCATGAAAGAGGATTTTTTTGTTTAATTTGTATTAGAAAATGTGACTTGTAATATATTTTTATTACTAAATATCTGAATCTTAAACTGTATGTTTTCTCATCAAGTGAAGTACATATCGAAATCTCAACACAACCCTTCTTTGAACTTACTAAGAGGGAAGATAAAGTACAGCTTTACCGAGCTTAGGTCAAGCTGTACCTCACTAAATAATGATGATTTATCAACATAAGTGTTTTTGAACTAACTATTTTTATCCGCTTTTAATCGGACACCAGTATAGATGGTGTATTTTTGGCTGCGATAATAATAACGAGCACAAATACTACTTGATTTTTTGTTTAATAAAAGTCACAACCTGAGTAAGCTGTTTCTTCAAACCATCAATTTCTGCTTGCATTTTGACAATTTTCTCATTCAATGCATTAATTTCTGCCTCGGAGACTCCTCCAGTACTGGGGGTTGTGATGCTGGGGGCTGTGACGCTATTTGCAACGCTAGGAGCTACTACCGTACCATTGGCGACACCAGAGGTTGCTACTGTGCCATTTTTGACAGCAACCGCTGCTCCTACTGCCACTAGTTCTGGGCGTGGCTGTTTTGCCTTGGCCATAGCTAGCTTAATTGCACCAATTAGTTGTTTCTGATCGAAAGGTTTGCCCAGAAATTCAAAATATTCAAATGGTTCTGTGATTTTCTCAGTCACCTCTTCTTTGCGACCAGACATGATCACTAAAGGAATTTTCCTTAACTCTGGATCGGCTTGAACTTTCTGGAAAACTTCCCAGCCACTCATTTTAGGTAACAGAAAATCCAGCATAATCAGGCTGAGTTTTTCCTGAAGGATGAAATTTAGTCCTTCCACACCGTCTTTTGCTTCTAGTACCTCAAAATTGCCCGGAGGCAACATTTCTCGTACTTTTACCCTGACAACTGTAGTGTCATCGATAACTAAAATCTTGTTGCTTGCCACGACTGTTTGCTCTAACAGAAACTATAAGTGTAAATAGCGGCTTTGCCGATTGTCCTTGAGAATCCTCCCACTATATACATAATTTCTAGCAATTGGGGGATAGTATATTTCGGTATAAATGACATTGTTAGAGGTGTTTTGCAAAACTTTTGCTCGTGCTCTTTTAAATTTGTGTCATTGTGATATTTAATCAACCGACCACTACATCTATATCCGCATCTTGCTTGGATGTTTATGATTTCGTCACAACAAGCCGAACTAAAGTCTGAAATTAAGGCAATGCCTAGCTGGTTACGTCGCCCGATTGGTAAAGCCAGTGAAATCTCTACCGTACAACGCATTATTAAGCAGCGCCAAATTCACACGATTTGTGAAGAAGGACGCTGCCCTAACCGAGGGGAGTGCTATGCCCAAAAAACTGCAACTTTTTTGCTAATGGGGCCTACATGCACACGCTCTTGTGCTTTCTGTCAAGTAGATAAAGGTCATGCACCAATGCCTCTTGATTTAGAGGAACCTGAAAAGGTTGCCCAGGCGGTGCAGCTTTTGGGATTGCGTTATGTGGTGCTGACTTCTGTAGCCCGTGATGACTTGCCCGATCGGGGCGCAGGGCACTTTGTAAAGACGATCGCGACTATTCGCCAATTGAATCCAGAGACTCAAATAGAAGTGCTGACCCCAGATTTTTGGGGTGGTGCTGGTGTTGGAGAAGAAGGTCAACGCCAGCGGATAGCGATGATTGTCAAAGCCAAACCAGCTTGTTTCAATCACAATATTGAGACAGTGCGGCGGTTAACTGGGCCAGTGCGCCGGGGAGCCAAGTACGATCGCTCGCTCTTGGTGCTGGCTATGGTTAAAGAAATCGATTCGACAATTCCCACCAAATCAGGTTTGATGCTGGGACACGGAGAAACAGTTGATGAAGTTATCGAAGCAATGGCTGATTTAAGGGCTGTGGGATGCGATCGCTTGACTATCGGGCAGTATATGCGTCCTTCTTTAGAACATTTGCCAGTCCAAAAATATTGGACTCCAGAGGAATTCGATCGGCTTGGCAGATTAGCATGGGAAATGGGATTCAACCATGTTCGTTCTGGGCCTCTGGTTCGCAGTTCTTACCATGCTGGAGAGGAGGGAGTAGGGATTGGGGAGTAGGGAGTGGGGGGAGCAGGGGGGCAGAGGGGCAGGGGGACAAGTTTCTCCTTTGTCTCCCCCCTCTTCCTTGTCTCTTCTCCATGCCCAATGCCCAATGCCCAATGCCCAATTCCCAATTCCCAATGCCCAATTCCCAACTTCACACAAATATTCTTAAAGAATTTGAGTATTTGGTACACCAGTTTGGTATTTCTTTAAAAGTCATGACATTAGGAGAATCGGATTATGACCTCTAAAACAACGAAGAATCCTACAGATTTACCAGTTGCCGACAGTGGAGCTAAACCTCCCTACGCCTATCGCACAGGCTGGGCAATATTCTTGTTAGCTATCAATTTCCTGGTAGCAGCCTGGTATTTCCACATTATTGAATAATTAGAAGTGGAGTGGTGCTGCTCAAATCGTTCCTTTGAATAAACCTTTGGGGCGAATGAGCAGCACCAAAATCATGATTAACAGTGCTACACCTTGTTTGTATTGTGAACCCAGCCAAGGAGTGCTGATTTCCTGGACGATGCCAATGATAAAAGCTGCTGCGATCGCACCGTAGGGATTGCCAATTCCACCAAGTATTACTGAGGCAAATAATGGTAATATTAAGAACCAACCCATGTTCGGACGCACAGCTGTAATTAACCCATACATACTGCCGCCCAATGACGTAATCGTGCCAGCAATTACCCAAGTCCAAAAAATAACTCGGTCAACATTGATACCTGAAACTCTAGCTAAGTCCAGATCGTCGGCAACTGCTCGCATCGCCTTACCAATTTTGGTATTTTGCAGCAGATAATGCAGCGCCAAAATTGCTAGCACCGCCAACCCTAATACCAATAATTGATTTTGCGGTATCTTTAAACCCAAAATATCTAAAGCCGGAGTAACAGGTAAATTATAATTTTGGTTCCTGCCACCCCAGATAAAAATAATCCCATTGCGAATGAATAAGGCAAGTCCGATAGAAATAATAATCAGCGTAGTAGAAGTAGCACGGATAGAGCGCATCTTTGACCACAGTAACTTTTCCGATAACAGCATTGCTGCTACCGTTCCCGCCGCCGCTAGGATCATCGACAGCCAAATATTGACTCCAATGGTGTTTATCAGCCAAGTTAGATAGGCTCCTAAAGTGAGAAAGTCACCATGAGCAAAGTTTGATAGCCGTAAAATTCCATAAGTAAGAGTCAGTCCGACTGCGGCTAGAGCAATAATGCTCCCCACCGCAATCCCATTCACGATTAGTTGGGCGAATTGTGCATCCATAAGTTTTCAGTTGCGTTGAAAAAATTTTAGGTTAGGTTCATACAATAATTTTTTTTTGGACTAGCTGCTAAACTCGACATCATAAGTTATGGTTTATAACAACATAAGTTATCGTTTATAAATAAAAAAGAATTGTCCGTTAATATACATAAAATCCTGTTGGGATTTTTATGCGTAGCTAAACTTGTTCAGCGGTCTAGTTGACCATGCAGCAGTATTCAAGCTTACCAGACCAGAAATCACTGATAGATGCAACGCCAAAACTTAAACTTTTGACAACAATTGAGCAACTTCGCGCGCAGCTGTGGCTGGAGAGCAGCTTAAACCAGTTGCAAAGTCGCCTTAATGATTGCTTGCTTTCTGCTTGTAACACTGTCCCACAGCCAGAAGCAGCACAAGCGGAAATTTTCCAAACCGTGGTTAACGAGATTAACAGTGCTATTCACAGCAGTAATCTGGCACTTACAGAATGTGCCGTAGGCATCGCTATGTGTCAACCACAAGAAACTGTTGCCACAGTTTGCTATGTTTCTGGTTCTCCATCCCCAAATTCACCACCTTTATTTCTAGAAGTGCTGACAGCAGAAAAAAAGCTGCTGTTGAGATTGCAAGAAGTCATAAAAATTGAAGATTTACAACAGCTTGAGAATCAGCAACTACCGAGTGTTTGGCGGTTGGCGGATGATTCTGGCAGCGTTATCGGCTGGCTAATTCTTGCCACAGCGCCCCTAAGTTCTCATCATGAGTCGTTCATAGAATCGCAAGCTCAACTCAGATCGCAATTGATAACAAGGTCTGCCAAATGCTGTACTACAGCCTTGGTACAACTTAGACACATCCTGTCTTGGCCGCAACGGTGTCAACAGTTAAGTAATTCTAATCAAGAATTGGAGCGCACCAATCAACTGAAAAATCAGTTTCTGGCAAACACCAGCCACGAAATTCGTACACCGCTTAGTTCCATTATTGGGTTTACCCATCTGCTTTTAGCTCCAGGGTACGAACCAACTAAAGAACGGCAGCAAGAGTATTTAAATATCATTCAGTCTAGCGGTAAACACTTACTAGCTCTGATTAACGATATTTTGGATCTCTCTAAAATTGAAGCAAATCAGCTAGAAGTACAGTGGGAAACAGTAGATGTCCCACTGTTGTGTAACAATGTTCTGGCATTGGTGAAAGAGAAAGCTGCTAATAAAAGTTTGAAACTGTGCCTAGAACTTGAACCCGATATTAAAACCTTAGTAGCTGACCCCTTACGACTCAAGCAAATGTTGTTGAATTTACTCTTCAACGCCCTAAAGTTTACAAGTATTGGAAGTGTTGGCTTACAGATTGCTTCCAAAGGTGTATTTGTGCATTTTACAGTTTGGGATACTGGCACTGGCATTTCCCAGGAAGACCAAGTTCAACTGTTTCAGCCATATTTCCAAATTGCCAAGGCCGTAGCAGATGGTATTGAAGGTACTGGTTTGGGTTTAGCAGTGACTCAGAAACTCGCCCAAATTCACGGTGGTTGGGTGAAAGTTGAATCTGAAATAGATCGTGGCTCCCGTTTTACTCTTGTACTTCCTCTTAAGCAAGAGATGGCAGTGAGGGTAGATGAGGAAGCAGGAGAAACAAATTTTCCCTCATTTCCTCTGCCTTTGACACCTAGTTCCTCTGTAGAAATTTTGCTGGTAGAAAATGATTTACCCAATGCTGATTTGATGCAAATTTATCTACAAAAATTGGGATATCAAGTAACTTGGGTTAAGAATGCTGACGAGATGTGGGAAGCCCTAACACAGTTAGATCCAGCGGTAATTTTAATGGATGTTTGTTTGGCAGATGGAAATGGTCTTAACTTGGTACAACAACTGCGAGAACATCAGCAATATCGGACGATTCCGGTAATTGTTCAAACAGCAATGGCGATGAAAGGCGATCGCGAAACCTGTCTAGCTGCTGGAGTAAATGACTATATTTCTAAACCAATTGATTTACCACTTTTAGCCAGTCTGGTGGCTAAGTACAGCAAACCGCCAATATAGAGAGGCAGGGGGAGACGAGAAAGCAGGGGAGCAGGGAGATGAGGAGATGAGGGGACAAGGGGACAAGGGGACAAGGAGATAAACAAAACTCTTAACTCTTAACTCTTAACTCCTAACTCAGCACGGGCTAAACGCCCCGCTGACGCTAACAGCACTCCTAACGCCCAATGCCCAATGCTCCATAACTAATGACTACAATATAAATGATTGGGTGCTGTAAGGTTTTGGCAGGATTGGGAAATGATGCTGACAGAAAAATTTGAGCAATTAAGAGCCTTATTTACAGAAATGGAGCAGGCGTTGATTGCCTACTCTGGGGGCGTTGATAGCACTTTGGTTGCCAAAATTGCTTATGATGTGTTGGGCGATCGCGCTTTGGCTGTCACGGCTGTTTCTCCTTCACTGTTACCAGAAGAATTGGAAGACGCGAAAATTCAAGCTGCAACAATTGGGATTCCTCATAAAATCGTCCAGACTCACGAGATGGAAAATCCCAATTACACTTCTAACCCAGTTAACCGCTGTTATTTTTGCAAAAGTGAGTTGCACGACACTCTCAAACCTTTAGCTTTAGAGTTGGGTTATCCTTACGTGGTGGATGGGGTGAATGCTGATGATTTGCATGATTATCGCCCAGGAATTCAGGCGGCTAAAGAAAGAGGGGCGCGATCGCCTTTAGCAGAAGTGGGTGTCACCAAAGTTGAAGTTCGCCAACTTTCGCAACAACTCGGTTTACCTTGGTGGGATAAACCTGCTCAACCTTGCCTCAGTTCCCGGTTTCCTTACGGTGAAGAAATTACTGTCGCTAAGTTGCAACGAGTTGGTAGAGGAGAAATTTATCTGCGAAAGCTAGGCTGGCAGAATTTGCGCGTGCGATCCCAAGGGGATACAGCACGTATTGAATTACCACCAGAACAAATCAAAGAGTTTGTATTAACTAACGATTTACAAACACTAGTTTCGGCATTTCAAGATTTTGGATTTATCTACGTAACCTTAGATTTAGAAGGTTATCGTAGCGGTAAGTTAAATCAGGTTTTAAATAGGGAAGCCTTGGGCGTTAAAGTATAGGATTTTAGTTCTATAAATATAGAGTTTATTTACCTTCTAGAGAAACTAGAAAGCAACCGTTAATTCTCCAGATATTATTAGGCTGTTTTTCCATAAAATATAAAGCCCTCAAGGGGACTCCATCAGGAGCAAGTAGCAGCACTGGTTGAGTTATGTTTCCCTGGATGGTTGTTATGTTCTCAAAAAATACAGAACGAGGACGGTATACTGCTGGATAGCTTGTCTTTACCATCTGCATAAAATTTTCTGGTGTTCCGAATTGCGCCTGAATCGCCGGACTAGCAAAGGCAAAAGCGCCTTGGGCATCATCTTTTTTAAAGGCTGCTAATTGGTATTCAATTACAGAACGTATGTTGATGGCATCAGTATCGCTAACTTCCATAAATTTAAAAATTGCGTAGGCGCAGCCCATCGTAGACATCGCTTTAAGTGTCAGCAAAGCGATCGCTCAATTCTCACGCTGAGTGAGTGTGTATTCTATCTGCTGTAGTGCCGTTCGCCACACATCATATCCCTCTTGAGACAGGTGCAAGCCATCTGTGGTCAACTCTGGGCGCAAATTGCCTTCCATATCCGTAAACCAGCTATAAATATTGAGATAATTAGCACCTTCTTGTTTAGCGATCGCGGTTAGTTGGATGTTGAGGTGACGAATACGGCTATTGGAAATTTTTGGTAAACGAGTAGGCAAAATTGATTGGACAATGATTTGAGCTTTGGGGTGAGTCTGGCGTAAACGCCGAACAATCCGGCGATAATTATGCAAAATTGTTTCATCACTAGCGCCTTTTCGTAGGTCGTTAATCCCAGCCATAATGTAAATAACATCTGGTCGCGTTGCTGAAAATGCCCCCAATCTTTTTAAAACGCCACTAGAGGTATCTCCAGATATGCCTTGATTGAGCCACAATTTACCAGCAGGCAGTTTTTCTCTGGGAAACCACATGCTCAAAGAATCACCAACCAAAATACTTAGATGATTGGCACCTTGACCTTGAGCGATCGCTCTAGCTTCTAAAGCTAATAAACTTTTCCAGTCGTCATAAGTTAGTTGACGTTTCTTGATCGACTCCCACAATGATTGCAAATTATCACTATCTACGCGTGTATAAATCTGACCTGTTTTCAGAGCTGCCAATCTTTGGTAGTAAAGTTGATTTCCAGATGTCAATAAGAGGCTAGTTGCTTGGGTGCTGGGGTTAAGTGATGACTCTGTTGATACTGGTAATCCCTGAGTGCTGAATTCTGGTACGCTAGGGACGTTTTTTTCACTTACTATTGGCTGCGAACTTTTTAGGGGTTGGAACGCTTGAGAGCTGAGTTCGGGTAAGGAAAGGTCGACGCTCTTGATAATTTTTGTACTGACTATTGTCTGCGAACCTTGTTTTAAATCCCACAGGAATCTAGAACTTTCTGGCAGGACAATTGACAGATGTGGAAGAGCCGATGCTGGTATTGCTAATCCTGTTAACAAGCCTGCTGCCAACAGATAAGGGTCCCTCATCGCTTTCTCTCTCCTCTACTCACTGCTTTTCCTTATGACGGCATTAATTGGCTGTATTCAGGAAAATTTTACTTCGGTTAAGTTATTATTCTTATTTACGCTGTATAGTTCTGTAAAGCGTGTTCATGAGATTATATTTGACAATTTACGATCTCTTTAAAGTAGGGTTTTCCCGGTGGTATACAAGTCTTATTTGTGCGAATACTTCTACTTAAAGCACTGTTTTCATCAGCCACTCGCTTTTTCTAACTCAGTTATCACAAATATAACTAGGTTTGCAAACTGGCGATTAGTGAGTTATTTTAGAGGATCTAAGAACAGAGGTTTTTGCTTTTGATGTTGCTAATATGTGAAATAAACAGCAGATTTTAGGTTTCTAGATTTCAGCTAATTGTCGCGATCGCGTGAGAGTTGGCTAGACCGAGAAAGCTACGGTAATACGTATACATTTTCGTTTTGTCAAGCACAAGTGAAAGTGTGGTCACTAAAAGAAGCTTCTGACCATTGTGAGGTAATTTGCAACAGAGTTACAAGTTATGCGCGTCGTCAGAAAACGACAACAGTTGACTTCCCTGATATATCAAAATTAGCTCGTATCTTTAATATGACGATTGAGAACTTAGTAGAAATTTTGGAAAAAATAGCCAAAATTTTAACTTTTGAGAATATTGATATCATACGATAACGTGTCCTCAATGAGCAAGTATCAGGTTTGCCATACTGAGAATTTGATAACTCACTATACGTAATTTCAAATTTCTGTTTACTCATTGAAGTATGAGTTGAAACACACTTAAATTAAGTTTAGCTCTAGAGAATAACCTCATTGAAAGTGCTAAGATTTAGGCTGAATCATTAGTGTTTCCTTTTCTTCTGTGGCTAGAGCTAGTACAGCGATTGGTGTCAGTCCCATTATTAAAGAGATTGTGCAAAAACAGGCACATTCCACACGTTTGACCCTGAAAGAAGTTATTCTGATGGGGATGTTAGCTATTGATAAACTAGATGATCGAGGTCGTCAAGAGCTAGCCGATCGAGTTCATCAAATGCAAGTGAATGGAGAAATTTAATTGAGTAGCTATGAGTTAAGAGTTATAAGCGATGCCCTGAGCCTGCCGAAGGGTTATCAATTTTAACTTCTCACTCCTGACTCTTTACTTAATTTGGTTATTGGCTAAATCGATAACGACTTCCCATTACATAATTTTCATTAATTTCAAAAGATATCCATCGGCGTTGCAGAGTTTCAGCAACAAAGCCGGTTGTATTAGAACCTGCAAATGGATCTAATACCATATCACCTTGATCAGTTAAAAATTTGATGAAGAACTCGGCGAACCCTTGAGGAAAGCGTGCTGGATGGGGTTTAATTTCTGCTGTTTTGCAGCGTCGTAAATAAGCGCTATTCGATTCAGTATTAGCAATTTCTAGCAAATTCGGCGGAATTGCACCTTGGTTATCCTTTTGAAATTTATCAGAAATATCATGTCCACTAGGACGTATTTTTGCTTTATAGCCATTTTTGAGTAATTGTTTCATACTTTGGCTATATGGCTTTAATACTTTTCTGTTATCTGCTTTAGGATTCGGTGTTTTAGACAACCACCAAACTGTATTTACTGAGTCTTTCACACGAATTCGCCTAATTGTCACCCACTCAGCAGGGGTTGGCAGTCGAGCCGGATTATAGTGGTAAAATTCTTGAGCGAGAAAGAAACCTACTTCTTTGCATAATTTGACTAAAAGTTCGTATTGGTAGATACTCCGCACGGGATTACCAGGTAAGTAAGCGCCGCCTAAATCTAGTACGAATGAGCCATTATCTGCGAGAACTCTTTTAAATTCGGATGCAAAAGGTAGAAACCACTCAATATATTTTTCAGCAGTTTCGTTACCGTATTCTTTTTTTCGTGTCAGAGCAAATGGAGGTGATGTGAGGATAAGATTAATACTGTTGTTTTCAATAGATTTTATTAGTTCTAGGCTATCACCTAGATATATTGCGCCGTGATTTTGGGTGTAATATGATTTTAAATTTATTTGTTGTGAGTTCAAGAGTTATAAAATTATCCCGGCTTTGGGGACTTCCAAATCAAAAATAGTATCCAATAATCTCTTGTGGGGTGGGCATCTTGCCCGCCCTTGGTTATTGGCAAGATGCCTACCCCACAAAAGCATTAAGATTATCCAGCATATAATGTCAAGTCAGCAGTAGCCAGTATTTATATCAGCATAATATCAAAAATTTGGTACATCACATTAGTATAATACCGACAATGCTACAAAAAATTTTTACTCTCAGAAAAAATTCTATTCAATCAAGAAATCGGTGTGATTTATATGACAAGCAACTTAAACAATCACAAGTCTAAATACTTCTTAATACCTTATATAGGTGCAGCAATTATAGGAGTGAGTATAATCCCGTTTGCCTATACTACTGTGAAATCTTCTATTTCTCTATCAAACTATATTGAGTCAAGTAATGCTCACAGGGCTTCTGGAAATTATAAAGCAGCTTTCGACAAGCTAAACACAGCTATTAAGCTAGATTCTAAAAATCCATATTTATACATTGAGCGGGCTGAAGTTCGTGATAAATTAGGCCATGAGTCAGGAGTTATAGAAGATTGCAATAAAGCAATTGAGCTTGACCCTAAAAGCCCTTTGGCTTATGACTATCGCGCTATATTCCGGCGCAAATTAGGAGATAAACAAGGAGCATTACAAGACTTAAACATAGCAGTGAAGCTTGCACCTATATCTAGTACTTCCCATAGCAATCGAGGTGTTGCTCGCTCCGATTTAGGTGATACAGAGGGAGCTTTACAAGACTATAATAAAGCGATTCAGTTAAACGCAAAAAATGCTGCTGCCTACGATAATCGGGCTTTGGTTCGCTATGAATTAGGAGATAATCAAGGTGCAATTAAAGATTGGCAGTAAGTTGCTAACCTTTATTTACAACAAGAGAATACAAAACAATATGCAGAGGCAATAGAGAAAATTAAATTGATTCAATAGTCAATTCTAGACTGGCATTTAAGGCTACAAAGGGGCGGGCAAGATGCCCACCCCACAAGAGAAGAGAGAATGTGATAAGTGAGATTATTCAGGGAGTTGCCAAAAGAAGGGGTAATTTTCTGAGCTTGATGACAACCCTGCTTTTACAGGATTTTGTCTGATATATTCCCAATATTGTTGAAACTCTTCATCGTTCCTAACAATACGCTCATATCTTTCATCTTGCCAAACTGTTCCTATATGTTTCATCACTTTGGGAATTTGTTTAGCACTATAACCTTTAATACTTTTCATAATGCTACTCAATGACCAAAACTCATTTTCTGATTTGAGTAATGGCTGAATGAGCAGATGCACATGATTTGTCATGACCACAAGGACAAATATTCGATATCTGTTTTTATCAAAAAACAAGCAAGAATTAAAAACTATTTCTCTAGCTTCTAGGCTAAGTTCTAACTTTTCCCAAGTATTAAAAGTAATGAAATAAACCGCCCCATCTAACTCCCAATGAGGTAATCTTCTCCAAAAAATTTTCAACTTTGGCTCTTGCATTCAGAATACAAAACTATTTGTAATTTTTCTGTAACTTTTCTTTATTGTGGGGTGGGCATCTTGCCCGCCCCTTCTCTATTGTTCCCATCCTCTTCACCTAAAACCCAAAAAAAATCCCCCACCTTGCGGCAGGGGATTTTTATTACTTATCTACAAAACTAGCAGTCGAAATTAACCGAACTTACCAGCAGTAGAAGCAATCAAGAATGCTGCGTAAGTCACGATGTAGCCAACAGTGAAGTGAGCTAAACCAACTACACGACCTTGAACGATGGACAGAGCCACGGGCTTGTCTTTCCAGCGAACTAAGTTAGCTAGAGGAGTGCGTTCGTGTGCCCAAACAAGGGTTTCAATCAACTCTTGCCAGTAACCTCTCCAGGAGATTAAGAACATGAAGCCAGTAGCCCAAACTAGGTGTCCAAATAAGAACATCCAAGCCCAGACAGACAGGTTATTTACGCCGTAAGGGTTGTAACCGTTAATCAACTGAGCAGAGTTAGCCCAGAGGTAATCGCGGAACCAGCCCATGAGATATGTAGAGTTCTCATTGAACTGAGCTACGTTGCCTTGCCAAATACCCAGATGTTTCCAATGCCAGTAGAACGTAACCCAACCAAGGGTATTGAGCATCCAGAACGCAGCGAGGTAGAAGGAATCCCAACCGGAGATGTCGCAAGTACCGCCACGACCGGGGCCGTCACAAGGGAAGGCATAGCCGAAGTCCTTTTTATCGGGCATCAGCTTAGAACCACGGGCATCCAAAGCACCTTTGACCAAGATCAAGGTGGTGGTGTGCAGACCTAAAGCGATCGCATGGTGAACCAAGAAGTCGCCAGGGCCAATTGTTAAGAACAGGGAGTTAGTACCAGCATTGATGGCATCTAACCAGCCTGGCAACCAAACGTTAGCGTAGTTGGGCCATGCTGTGTAAGCAATACTATCGGGGTTAGATAGCAAAGCATCTAAACCGTACAGTACTTTACCGTTTGCAGCTTGAACGAATTGAGCAAACACTGGCTCAATCAAGATTTGCTTTTCAGGAGTACCGAAAGCAACCACTACATCATTGTGGACGTACAAGCTGAGGGTATGGAAGCCTAAGAAAAGGGATACCCAGCTAAGGTGGGAGATAATCGCTTCTTTATGCTTCAATACGCGCTCAAGAACGTTGCCCTTGTTTTGTTCTGGGTCGTAATCACGTACCCAGAATATTGCTCCGTGAGCAAAAGCACCAAGTATCAAGAAACCAGCAATATATTGATGGTGCGTGTACAGCGCTGCCTGAGTTGTATAGTCCTTAGCAATAAATGCATAAGGAGGCATGGCGTACATATGCTGTGCCACCAAAGAGGTGATGGTTCCCAGAGCAGCTAGGTGAATACCTAACTGGAAGTGCAGTGAATTGTTATAGGTGTCATACAACCCTTGGTGAGGCAGGTTGAACTGACCTTCACTGTTGGTACCTGGTACTAACCCAGCTTTGGAGTTCAGCATTTCTTTGATGCTGTGACCAATTCCGAAGTTAGTCCGATACTGATGACCGGCAACAATGAAGATAACTGCGATCGCCAAGTGGTGATGAGCCATGTCAGTCAGCCACAAAGCTTCTGTCTGAGGATGGAAGCCACCCAAGAAACTTAGAATTGCAGTTCCTGCACCTTGAGATGTCCCAAAGATATGTCCAGGAGTGTCAGGGTTTTGAGAGTAAACACCCCAGTTGCCTGTAAAGAATGGTGTCAAACCTGCTGGGTGGGGTGGGGTATTCAAGAAGTTATCCCAACCTACGTGCTGACCGCGAGATTCGGGGACAGCAACGTGAATTAAGTGACCAGCCCAAGCCAGAGAACTAACACCAAAGAGACCTGCTAGGTGGTGGTTTAGGCGATGTTCAGCGCTCTTAAACCATGCCAAGCTAGGACGATACTTGGGTTGCAAGTGCAGCCAACCAGCAAACAACAGTACGGCTGCCAGTATTAACAGGAATACTGAACCGTTGTATAGTTCGCCGTTCGTCCGCATTCCGATGGTATACCACCAATGGTAAAGACCAGAGTAGGTAATGTTTACCGGATTGCTAGCGCCAGCTTGGGTAAAAGCTTCGATCGCTGGTTTACCAAAGTGGGGGTCCCAAATCGCGTGGGCGATGGGACGGATATGAAGGGGATCTTTAATCCACTGTTCAAAGTTACCTTGCCAGGCTACATGGAACAGGAGGCTGGATGCCCACAGGAAGATGATTGCCAAGTGACCGAAGTGAGTTGCGAAAATCTTTTGGTAAAGATTTTCCTCTGTGATGCCATCATGGGTTTCAAAATCGTTGCCTGTAGCGATCGCATACCATATCCGACGAGTCGTCGGGTCCTGTGCGAGATCCTGGCTAAATTTCGGAAATTTTGTCGCCATAGGTTTAATAAATCCTCTGACCTTTAGCCATCAAATACCAGCGTCTAGAGTCCTGAGTTCTGAGTACCAAGTTTTGAGTATTTTCTCAGCACTTAGCACTCAGCACTCCACAACTGATTGCTACCCTACTGAAAGGATGTGTGCATGGAAGAATGCCCAGGTTGTGGCAATTCCTCCCAAGAGGTAGTGAGCTACCCCTACAGCCCGACCCTGAATAATGCTCAGAGCGCGAGGCTGAATTGCTGGTGCTACCTTCAGTTTGTTATGCGCCCAAACAATGGACTCAATTAATTCTTGCCAGTAGCCGCGACCACTGAACAGGAACATCAAGCTGAATGCCCAGACAAAGTGAGCGCCTAAGAAGAGTAGACCATAGGCAGATAGCGCGCTGCCATAGGAATTGATGACTTGTGTAGCTTGTGCCCACAAGAAGTCTCGCAACCAACCGTTGATGGTAATGGCACTTTGGGCAAAGTTACCACCAGTGATGTGAGTCACAGCACCATCTGCATCTACGGTTCCCCAGACATCTGATTGCATCTTCCAGCTGAAGTGGAAAATTGCGATGGATATTGTGTTGTACATCCAGAAAAGTCCGAGGAACACATGATCCCAACCAGACACTTGACAGGTACCGCCACGACCAGGACCGTCACAAGGGAAACGGAAGCCTAGATTTGCCTTGTCTGGAATCAGACGAGAGCTGCGGGCAAACAGAAATCCTTTTAACAGAATTAGGACAGTGACGTGGATCTGGAATGCGTGAATGTGGTGGATCATGAAATCCGCTGTACCTAAAGCAATGGGCATCATTGCCACTTTGCCACCTACCGCTAAGATTCCACCGCCAAACGCATAGCTAACTGGTTCTAAGGCATTGGGAGCAGTGCCACCAGGAGCTAAGGTGTGGATGTTTTGTACCCACTGGGCAAAAACTGGTTGCAATTGGATTGCTGTATCCGAAAACATATCTTGGGGACGACCCAAGGCACGCATCGTGTCATTGTGGATGTACAACCCAAAGCTATGGAAGCCAAGGAATATAGACACCCAGTTTAGGTGAGAGATGATTGCATCTCGATGACGAAGTACCCGATCCAAGAGGTTGTTTTGATTAACCACAGGATCGTAATCCCGCACCATGAAGATACTAGCGTGAGCCGCACCACCTACGATTAAGAAGGCTCCAATCCACATATGGTGGGTGAATATGCACAACTGTGTAGCATAGTCGGTTGACAGGTACGGGTACGGAGGCATCGCGTACATGTGATGCGCGATGATGATGGTCAGCGAACCCAAGAAGGCCAGGTTAGTTCCTAACTGAGCGTGCCAGGATGAGGTCAAGTTTTCGTAGAGACCTTTGTGACCTTCACCGGTGAAAGGACCTTTGTGGTTTTCTAGGATCTCTTTAATGCTGTGACCGATACCCCAGTTAGTACGGTACTGGTGACCAGCAACGATAAAGAGAACTGCGATCGCTAAGTGGTGATGGGAAATGTCCGTCATCCATAGGCTGCCTGTTACTGGGTTCAGACCGCCCTTGAAGGTGAGGAAGTCAGCATACTGACCCCAGTTCAAGGTGAAGAAAGGTGCTAAACCAGCAGCAAAGCCGGGATACAGCTCGGTCAACAAGTCTTTGTTCAAGATGAACTCGTGGGGCAAGGGGATGTCTTTGAGAGCAACGCCTGCATCCAAAAGCTTGTTGGTCGGTGCGGACACGTGGATTAAATGACCTGCCCATCCCAAGGAACCACAACCTAGCAATACTTGCAAGTGGTGATTCAGCATCGACTCCACATTCTGGAACCATTCCAATTTGGGAGCGCGTTTGTGGTAGTGGAACCAGCCGGCAAATAGGAATAAGCCTGCTAGTACCAAGCCACCGATCGCTGTGCAGTAAAGCTGGAAGGAGTTGGTAATACCCCAGCCACGCCATACATAGAACAAACCAGAGGTGATTTGAATACCGTGGAAACCACCGCCAACATCACCATTTAAAATGTCTTGTCCAACAATGGGCCAAACGACTTGGGCACTTGGTCTAACGTTTAGAGGGTCGCTTAACCAAGCTTCGTAGTTAGAAAACTTCGCCCCGTGAAAAATCATCCCGCTCAACCAGATTGTCACTACAGCCAAGTGGCCGAAGTGGGCTGAGAATATCTTGCGGGAGATGTCTTCTAAATCGCTTGTATGTGTATCAAAATCATGGGCGAGTGCGTGCAGGTTCCAAATCCATGTGGTGGTTTTGGGACCTCTGGCTAAGGATCTGTCAAAGTGCCCTGGTTGTGACCATCTCTCGAAAGACGTTGGAACCGGGTCGTTATCGACGATTACTCTTGCCTTCTTTTCCTCTCGCTCCGGAGGACTTATTGTCATTCGACCTCCTCTCTTGATAAGGAATGAGGAATCATGAATACCACAAAGTTAACCATTACCGCAAATTCCATTTTGCTGAAGCCGCGATGAAGACCTATGTGGATTGTTGTTTCTCGTTGAATTATAAAGTCTTCACTTGTACATTGTTAGAGATATTTTAACAATAATTCAAACTTGCTCAAATATTGCTGAAATTCATGCCTTAACTGGCTTTTAACTTCAAAGTTTTTGTCCAAAAGTCAATAGTTTAGCTATTTAATTTACAAACAATAACAATTCGTAAAATTTATGATTTGACTGTATGTAACCGATGTCCCAACTTTTACTGCGATTACTCATGAACATTTATGTCATATTTCAATTTTTGCAAGTAAAACGTTGTAAAGAATATGACTTATTTTAAAATTTCATGAGATACAAAGGAAAACTTATGGGATGTGAGGCAGATTTCACCTTTTGGGCTATAGTTCCAGATGGACAGTTTGAGCCAAAATAATCTGTCAATTGTTGAAGACTATCACTGGGTGCAACGCATGAACTCGTGGCAGAAAAGGGTGTTAGAGAAGCTCCTCCCTCAGAGGTTTCCGATTCTCAGGTGGGTAATGATATTAGTGCTGGTATTAAGCTTGACCAGTTGCGGCGAGAAAGCCGACAGCCAGGAAGTATCTACTGGTTATAAAGAAAACTCCCCCAAGATTTCTCAAATTTCAAAGCAATTTTCGGAAGTTTCCCCTCCATCTGTTATTCAAGAACTGCGTCCAACTTTGGAAGTTTATCAGCCCCAAGTAACAATTGTTACTCCAAAATTTGATGAAGTTCTTCAAGACAATAAAGTTACAGCCAGTTTTCAGGTTAAGGATCTACCGATATTTAAAGACCCACAATTACAATTGGGGCCACATTTACACGTAATTCTGGATAATCAACCTTATATACCTGTTTACGACCTGAATCAGCCCTTAGTTTTGCCAGACTTGTCTCCAGGTAGTCATACCTTGCGTGTCTTTGCCTCTCGTCCCTGGCATGAAAGCTTTAAGAATGAAGGCGCTTATGCCCAAACAACATTTCACGTCTTCACTAAAACCGACGACAACACCCCAGATCCTAAATTACCCCTGCTAACTTATAGTCGTCCTCAAAGTAGCTACGGGGCAGAACCAATCTTACTGGACTTTTACTTAACTAACGCTCCTCTGCACCTTGTTGGTAAGGAAAACCCCAACGACGAGTTCAGTGATTGGCGCATCCGCTCCACTATTAATGGTGAAAGCTTTATTTTCGATCGCTGGCAGGCAGTTTATCTTAAAGGCTTCCGTCCAGGGAAAAACTGGATAAAGCTAGAATTTCTCGATAATCAGGGAAATGCTGTCAAAAATGCTTTCAATACCACAGTTAGATTGATTGACTACCAGCCAAAGGGTAAAGACACTTTGTCGAGAATTGTCAGAGGAGAACTCACAGCAGATGAGGTGCGCCCTATTGTAGACCCGAATTATAAACTTGCACCTAAACCCACACCCACACCTTCTGTAGAAAAAACACCCCCAACACAGCCTAAGGTAGAAAAACAGCCGCTTCCAGAAACTGAAATTCTAGAACAATCCAAAATACAGCCAGAACAACCAAAATTAGAAGTTCCCACAGCTACACCAACTCCCAGCTTGTCCCCAACACCACCAGAAATTATTGAGTCTCCTATACCAGAACCACAGCCAGAGGTAATACCAACTCCCGAATCAACACCGTTACCTGAAAAAGTAACGCCTCAGCCAACAAAACCTAGATTTGGTGGATTTTTTAATCGTGGGGCTGGTAAAGTTCCTACCCCAGAAGCACCAGTTGCACCATCTCCTAGTTTGCCACCCACACTGCCAGAGATTATTGAGTCTCCGACACCAGAAATTATTACGCCAACACCAGAATCACAGCCGGAGGTAATACCAACTCCCGAATCAACGCCGTTACCCGAAAAAGTTACGCCTCAGCCAACAAAATCTAGATTTGGCGGATTTTTCAACCGTCGAACGACCAAGACACCTACTCCCCAAGTAACAGTTGCCCCATCTCCTAGTTTGCCACCAACGCTGCCAGAGATTATTGAGTCTCCAGCACCCGAAATTATTACGCCAACACTAGAACCACAGGCAGAGGTAACGCCAACACCTTCTGCTGAATTACCCGAAAAACAAGTGCAACAGCCATAAAAAACAAGATTTAGTTATACCTTGAAGGCTGGTAGAGGCAGCAGAGAAGTGAAATAAATCACTTTTCTTCTGCGTCATCGGACTCAGAAATATGTGTTAGAAAATTTCCAAATTTTTGCTTTTACTGAATAACTGGGAATTCTAAGTAAGTATTGACTCTTATTTTACTTAGGATTAATCTGGCTTTCCAGATTCAAGATGCAAATTTTCCATCAGTTTCCGGTGATATCGCCGTCGTACAATTGAGCCGAAAAGGGTGGTTCTCAAAAATATACCAAGCTTTTTTGACGAGTCGAACCATTACCCATCCTGTCGAAGTGCTGACAAGAATTTATCATTTCTCTGCCTATTCAAAAACAGGATTTAGCCAAAAATACTCAGCTGCAACTCTTGTGCTAAAGCCTCAACAAAAGCAAGACCCGCTACCGGATTTCCTACACCATCCAAAGCTGGACTATAACAAGCGATCGCTCCCTCACCTGGTACTATTGCTACAAGCCCACCACCAATTCCTGATTTCATTGGTAAACCAATTCTGACTGCAAACTCGGCAGAAGCTTCATAAAGTCCACAAGTTAACATCACAGCATTGACAATCCGGCGGTTTTGTGCTGATAAATAGCTATTTTCACAAGCTAGCAGTTTTCCTAACAAGGCTAAATCTTCAACTTGCCCAGAAATACAGCATATTTGCTCGTATGTGTCAAGTGCTGTTTCAATATTTTCGAGATGACCAGCTTCGGCGAGATAATTAGCGATCGCTTCATTGGCTGTTGAACGGGTTAATCGCACTGAAGCTAGCATCACCTTATCTAAGCTTAGTTGACAACCTGCTAATTGGTTGAGCCATTGACAAAATAAGAGAGTGCGTTGATTAGCGTTCTGTCCTGGGAACTTCTCAGACAGGGTAATTGCCCCACTATTAATCATCGGGTTGCGGGGATGGGCGCGATCGCTAATTAATTGTTCTAAAGAATTGAAGGGTGCATCTGATGGTTCCACCCCAACCCAGCCAAAAACAGTTTCTGCTCCGAGATGTTCTAGCAGATAAAGTAGAGAAAATGTCTTAATCACACTCATTAGCGGGAACACACAAGCTGTATCCCCAAAGCTGATGGTGTATCCAGATTCACAGCAGATATGAACTGCAAACCAACCAGGATTAGCTAAAGCTAATTGCGGAATGCGATCGATAACTCGTCCCTGTTTAGCCTGGGTTTTAGCTTGTTGTACCCAGACTGACAAATCCTTAGTAGTTAGTTTGTCAAGTCCTTTCAAAGTGTAAATTTTCTAAAAGTTCATTTGTTAAATTGCAACTAACCCTATATTTTGAAGTTAATCAATACTTTGGTGGCGATGGGAACCAAGTTTTTAAGAGATTAAGGGGTCGGGTGCAACGCTAAAAACATTTCTAATTTATGCGGTTCCTGAAAGTTAGAAATTCGTAGTTCTCAAGACTAGCCAGTTTTTAGCTTTAAACTTGTTGGCGTTTTAACTCTTGTATTAATACTTGGCAGCGCTTACTGGCTTCTCTTGCCTGTTGCCTAAACTGTTTAGCTTGCTCTTGGTTAGTTAAATATACTTCAGATGCTTTTTGCCTGAGTTCAACAGCTTGTTTACTGAGTTCTTGAATACGAGTCTTTAATTCTTCAATTGTTTTCATCTTTGCTCCTGTTCTGAAATCACAATTTCCAAATTTTAGGCTTCTTCATAAAGTATATCTGCTCTACTAGCCAGCAAGCTAGCATCATCAAAATCATTGTTTGCTATTGCTCTGTCAGGAGCGAGGTACAACTCATCAATGATTTTTTGTAATTGTGCGTAAGCTTGGAATAATACATTGCGGGTTTCTGACTTCATATTTACTGTTTAAATATCTAATTCTCCTGTAATTAAACTTAAATTTGGTTTTGTGTAAGCTTCTAGTAAGTAGATATAAATATAAAATAGTTCGTCATTGCGTTCGCCTTTGGTGTTCCCGAAGGGTACGAAGTGAAGCAATCGCAAAGACTGAGATTGCTTCACTTCGTTTCGCTCGCAATGACATCTTACATTTAATTGTGTCTACTTACTTAGCAACACACGGTAATATATCATTATTTTTCATCGGCCTATTTCAGAAAATTAGTATAAATATCCTCTAAGAACAAAGTGTACTTTATGATTCCCCGTGTCAGAGCGCCCGAATTACCGCAAAATTACTCTTGGCTCAACACCGATAAACCTTTGTCTCTTAAACAATTTAAGGGTAGAGTCATAATTTTAGATTTTTGGACATACTGCTGTATCAATTGTCTGCATATTTTGCCAAACCTGAAATATTTAGAACAAAAATATAAAATTAGTCTTACCGTTATTG
Organism: Nostoc sp. DedQUE05; assembly: GCF_034530955.1. Taxonomy (NCBI): domain Bacteria; kingdom Bacillati; phylum Cyanobacteriota; class Cyanophyceae; order Nostocales; family Nostocaceae; genus Nostoc; species Nostoc sp. DedQUE05. The sequence continues at coordinate 95,287 of NZ_JAVRCB010000016.1, forward strand.
GCGTACATTCTGCCAAATTTGACAACGAAAAGGAAACAGAAAATATTCGCCAAGCTATCCTGCGCTACGACATTGAACATCCTGTTGTAGTTGATAGAGGTTTTCGGATTTGGGAAGAGTATGCTGTGCGTGCTTGGCCTACGTTAATAATTATCGATCCAGAAGGTTACGCGATCGCCCAGATTTCTGGTGAAGGAAATCGTGACACTTTAGATGAGTTGATTCAAAAGTTAATTCAGCAACACCAAGACAAAGGCACAATTAATTTCCAAGAAATCAGCTTAACTTTAGAAAAACAGCGCCAACCATTAATCACACCTTTAGCTTTTCCTGGGAAAGTTCTAGCTACTCAAATGGGTTTATTCATTGCTGATTCTGGACATCATCGCCTAGTTATGAGTAGTTTCGACGGAGAAATTCTACATTTAATTGGTACTGGAAAATCTGGGTTAACCGATGGTTCGTTTAGCGAAGCACAATTTTTTGCACCACAAGGAATGGCTTATGATGCCGAAAATCAGATTCTTTATGTTGCTGATACAGAAAATCATGCGCTGCGGCGAGTTGATTTCAAGCACCAAATCGTTGAAACTATTGCGGGAACTGGCGAACAAAGCCGTAATATCAATCCTCATGGCGGTGCTGGTTTAGAAACCGCGCTAAATTCTCCTTGGGATTTAGTGAAAGTAGGAAATACTCTATTTATTGCAATGGCTGGGCCGCATCAAATTTGGCAAATGGACTTAGAAACTGGCATCATTAAAACTTATGCTGGTACTGGTGCAGAAGCGTGTATTGATGGTTCACTTACTGAATCTGCTTTTGCTCAACCTAGCGGTATTACTAATAATGAGCAAGAATTATATATTGCTGACAGTGAAGTTAGTTCAATTCGTGGTGTGGGAATTGTCGAACTGTATCAAGTAAGAACTGTTTGCGGTAGTGGGGGTTTGTTCGGTTTTGGCGATGTAGATGGACAAGGTGAAGATGTCCGTTTACAACACTGTTTAGGAGTGGAATACGCGCAGAATTTTTTGTGGGTGGCAGATACTTATAACCATAAACTTAAATTAGTTAGCCCTAATGGGAATTGTCAAACAGTTTTGGGAGATGGTACTGCTGGTTTACAAGATGGTCAAGGTAAGAACACTCGGTTTTTTGAACCTTCGGGATTGAGTGCTATAAATTCATATCTATATATTGCTGATACAAATAACCACGCCATCCGCCGCGTAGATTTGAATACTTTTGAAGTAATAACGCTTAAATTTCCGGGTTTATGCGCACCGGATATTTGTATTCCGCCTAATTTATAGAAGAATTATCTTCCTTAAAGGCAGAAATCAAAAATTTGTATTTTGTCGTCTGGGTATGAAATTTTAAAGAATAATATTTAGCGATCGCTAGTATGAAATTAGTCGTTTTTGATATTGATGGTACACTAACCAATACCAACAAAATTGATGAAAATTGTTTTGTACGTGCTTTTGCTTTGGAATTTGGCATTTCTGGTATAAATACGAATTGGGCTGAATACGCATACACGACGGATTCTGGAATTACCCAACAAATTTTCAAAGAAAAATTAGAACGTCTTCCTTCAGATGAAGAGATAGTTAGACTCAAAACACGTTTTGTTAGCCTACTCCAGGAAGCGTTTATTAACAAGCAAGATTTATTCAGCGAAATTCCTGGTTCTGCAAACGTATTAGTTAAATTACAGCTAGACCCTGATTGGTGTGTTGCGATCGCAACTGGTGGTTGGTGTGAATCTGCCAAATTAAAACTTCAAAAAGCTAATTTACAAATAGAAAGTATTCCATTGGCTTCAGCTAATGATGCACTTTCACGAGAAGATATTATTAAGACAGCTATTATCAAAGCGAAGAATGTTTATCAAATTGAAAAATTTCATAAAGTTGTTTTTGTAGGTGATGGTGTTTGGGATGTCAAAGCAGCCTATCGATTGAATATTGCTTTTATTGGAGTAGCTGATACTAAATTAAAAAATATAGGTGCTAGCAAAGTAATTAAAGACTTTACAAATTTAGAAGATTTCCTGAAAATATTACAATATGCAGTAATTCCTAGATTTTCTATGAACACTATTCTCCACATTACCAAACGCCAACAATGGGAACAAGCAAAAAATATCGGTAGATATCGCGCTGATTCTTTAGACAGTGAAGGTTTTATACATTGTTCAAAGTCCACGCAAATACTCAAGGTTGCAAAGAGATTTTTTGATAATCAAAAAGAATTGGTACTACTGTTTATTGATTCTGATAAAGTCCAAGCTGAAATTCGCTATGAACCTGCTGAAATAGGAGAATTATTTCCTCACATTTATGGTGAGTTAAATATTGATGCTGTGTATCAAGTGATTGACTTTAAAGCTGGGAAAGATGGTTTATTTGAGTTGCCGCAAGAAGTTATAGATTTAGAATAACTAATTAGCTTGTCTGCGACACGCTACGCGAACGGCAAGGATGCAGAAGAAGAAAGACGAGAAGCCATTTAAAGCATTCCGCGCTTTACTTAAAGAAGGGGAATTAATAATCTAGAGCAATTGTGACCGAATTTAATTTACAAATCCAAGAAAATAGCGATCGCTTTGCCAACACCAAGGGCGATCGCTTGTCAACTCCACATGAAGATGCTACACCTAGCTTGCTTCCCCTTAAGAGTACGATACACTGCGTCAACACCAAAAGCGATCGCCTTGACCGTTACCTTTCCCAAGAATTACCAGACTTATCCCGTTCCCGCATCCAACAGTTAATCGAACAGGGTAATGTCCAACTTAACGATCGAGTTTGCACATCCAAGAAGATCAATGTCAAGGTAGGCGATCGCATCACTCTTGAAATACCAGAAGTTCAACCTTTAGAACTGCAAGCCGAAGACATCCCTTTAGATATCCTTTATGAAGACGACCAGTTACTTATTCTTAATAAACCCGCAGGTTTGGTTGTCCATCCTGCGCCCGGTCATCCAGATGGTACTTTAGTAAATGCCCTATTGGCTCACTGTCCCAATTTACCAGGAATTGGCGGAGTCCAACGTCCAGGAATTGTCCATCGATTGGATAAGGATACTACGGGTGCGATCGCGATCGCTAAAACAGATATTGCCCATCATCATCTACAAGCACAACTGAAAGCAAAAACTGCACGACGAGAATACTTGGGCATAGTTTACGGTGCGCCAAAAACTGAAAGTGGCACTATCGACTTGCCAATTGGTCGTCATCCCCAAGACCGCAAAAAAATGGCTGTTATGCCTGTCGAACAAGGCGGACGAGTCGCCGTCACTCACTGGAAAATATTAGAACGCCTTGGTAACTTCACTTTAATTCACTTTCAATTAGAAACTGGACGCACCCATCAAATTCGCGTCCACAGCAGCAAAATCGGTCATCCCATTGTCGGCGACCCAGTTTATAGTTCTGGTCATTCAGTGGGTGTAAATTTACCTGGTCAAGCACTACACGCTTGGCGACTCAAATTGCAGCATCCCTTATCTGAGGAGTTGATTGAGGTGACAGCGACTCCTCCCGCCCACTTCACAAAACTTTTAGAGATGCTAAAAAGACGAACTACACTTTAACGCCCAATGCCCAATGCCCAATGCCCAATCCCCATTAACAACTAGCGTGCATTAGACATGGGATAGAGTTTGTTTCACTTAGTTATATCTAAATAAAACTCCTACATAACCCAAGACTTATGCACGCTATAAAACGATCGAATGGATGTACTAGCCAGCCACCGACCACAAATCGTTATTTAATTCCTGACAGTTGCCGATAAGGTACAGACTTTTCGATATCAATATTGTATGGCGAGATCCGTTGTGGAGCATTGCCAGTTGCATTGATACTTTGTGCCAAACCCAAGAATAAAGCTGGATCGCCAGCCTTGGGCTTTTGCTCTTGTGGGAGGAATCTGCGTACTTCGACCTGCCAAATGATTTGGGGGAAACCCAGTTTGGCACGGTGATAATCTTCGTATCGTGGAGATTTGATGTTGAATGGCAACTCACCCTCAGATTGGGATGGGAGTATCCGACGGCGCTGATAAGGCACTGTGGAGTATCCAAAATTGCTCAGGTACTCTTCAGTATTGAGCACTTCATCAATAAAGCCTACAATACCCTTGGTAGCGACTACAATTGACCAGGCGATTTTTTCCCGCTCGTTGTATGGATCGCGTCCTAGAACCCGCTGAATTACTTGCTCAACAAAACGATAGTTATTGTTGAGGTCGTAGAAGCTTTTCTTAAAGGTATTGGAAAGCACCAACCCACGAATAAAGTCCCGTACTGTAATTTGTCCATTACGGAGTTGAGACTCTAAATATGTTTCGCGATCGGCAGCAAAGGCATAAAAGAAAATTTGACGATATGCTGCTTCTATCAGATCGCCTAAATCTGACGGAGAAAGTATATTGTCAGTAGTGAAAATCCTGGGTTGTTCATCACCAGGTACTTCATACGCAGCTACACGCTGGTTTTGACTTGAAGGGCTATATTCTAACAGAGGAAGTGGCACTCTAAAGCCTCCATGTTCTTAATTAAAGTTAACAACTTTTAATCACATATTAAGGGAGTAGTTGTATCAGAACTTCAGATTCTGATAAAATTTCACGAAACTTAACTAAGGGAAATTTAAGTATTCGTAGTATAAATGATTAGTTTGCTGGATTCAACCCATAGCTAATCAAGAAAAATAGGTAATCAGACTTCCAGCTTAATGACTACGTAAATGACTAAAAAATTTTATTCACATATTTTAGATTAGGAGATTCAGTTTCACCTTTTTGAACTGAAGCAATAATTTTTAACATTTAGCAAAAGAAATTAATAGGATATAGGAGATTGGGCATTGGGCATGGGGCATTGGGAATGGGGCATTGGGCGTTAGGAGTGCTGAGTTAGGAGTTAAGAGTTTTGTTTATCTCCTTGTCCCCTTGTCCCCTCATCTCCCCTGCCCCCTGCCTCCCTCGGCGACTCAGCGACCTATCCAAAATTCCAGGGGATCTATGGTTGATTTACAGTAAGGCCAGCTACGCAAAGTTGCTTCCATTCCTGCCTCCCAGTAGGGTGGTTCCAATCCCAGTCCTAAGCATAAATGAGATAGGATGCTAGCAAACTGCTCGTTGTGACCAAACTCTCCTAGATGGGCATGGGCGTATTCATGGACGACTACACCAAACCAGTCTTTAGGTGCAACTCGACCAACATCTACCAGAATAGTGATTGGGTTTGTGAGAATGTTGCACAGTCCATCTATGCCAAAAGATTGAGCTATGGGGACTGCAAAAATTTGGATGTGGCGACGCTCTTGGGGATGAAAACACTGATGACAAACTTCTAGATAGGTGTTGATCTGAGCGTTCACAGCGTTAATATTTTCACCGATCCAAGTGCAAATGGGAATGCGATCGCGCAGGTTATCAAACACATTCACCATACCCGGTTCTAGGGCAAGCCCCTGTACCAGACGCAGATAATCTTGCCCACGAGTAAAAGCATCGCTCTGCTTAAGAATCATTCACCAGCCCAAAACTGAATAAAACTGTCTTTTTTCCAAAATATCTGCTCCTTGTCTTTCTGTTACTTCTTCTGAGCTAGAAGCCTCAACAGAATCAATGCGGCTTTCGGAACAAAACGATGCGGTGCTAAAGCCGCCAAACCTTTTGACTGTACTGGTTCTTAGTCGCATATTTGGGCTGGCGAACCAGAATCGCTCAATGGAACTCATTGTTTCATATTCGGTTGTCAATACTAGTCCATCTTCATCATCCATGTGAAAAAGACCAACTACAGGCACTATTTCCGCATAACCTCTTTCACGGAGTAATTTGCCTTGCCTTGGATTATCGCCATCAGGCACGATCGCAAATATGGTTTTCCCCTGATGATTCTCCTCATCCTCTCGATCCCAGGCCATTGTCCCTAGCCAACGCACACGCGAACCACCGACACAAAGGCTGGGGTCAATCTCATGATAGCGGCACAATTCAATGATTTCGGGATGATTAGCATCGAGAGTTTCTACCTGTATATCCGATTCTCCTATCTCTGAGCGTTTGAACGCCAGATGATGAGTTGCACGTTGCGATCGCCACTTACCAGCACTTAGCTGAAAAAATTCCATTGCGTCTATCAATCTTCTGACTCCTACTTATTACTCCTGCGGATGATGTTTTACGAGGTCTTTGTTTTTAGAGTAGTTGGTATATAAACATTCTAAACATTACAGCGATTAGTGGTCAGCTTCAATAAACACCCTAGAAAGGGAGGGACAAATATGTTGTCATGTAATTGTAAACTTTTATGACTCTGATTTCTTATAGCTTGACAATGTAGACATTTTAATATCCAAGTGCTAAACTAGTAGAAAGCGATCGTCTTCCACTAACAACAAATACTTTTCGATTCAATCAATCACAGGAGTGAATGATGGACTTTCCAGTCGAATTAACTTTAGAGCAACAGTTTCGCTTACAAAATTTGAAAGATCAGGTAAAAAATTTGAGTCAACAAGAGGCTCAAGAATTTTTACTAGAAGTTTTACGGCAGATGATGGTGAAAGATAATTTGGTCAAACATTTGTTAAAACAAGCTTGATCGACTAAAAAACAAAATTTTTTCCTTAAGACTTACGCAATGGGAGAGTTCCATCAAAATGCGTAAGTCTTAATTTTTTTGCTCAATTTCGGCTAAAACTTGATTTCTCGATCGGGAAAGCAAATTCCAGGTAAATATTACAGATTATTACTTTCTCTCTCATAGTAAAGACTAGGGTACTATCGATCCCCTATGTTTTTGTTTGGCTACTCGCAGTTAACCTGCTTGAAAACACGCCAAAAATAATATCCGCCATTTGTGAATATTAAGGAGAACTCATGGTTCTTGATGCTTTTTCCAGAGCTGTAATTTCAGCTGATGCTAAAACCGCTCCTATCGGTGGTGCTGACTTAGCAGCCCTTAAGTCTTTCATCGCTGAAGGCAACAAGCGCCTTGATGCAGTGAATGCGATCGCCAGCAACGCTAGCTGTGCGGTTTCTGATGCCATTGCTGGGATTGCTTGTGAAAACACAGGTTTGATTCAATCTGGTGGTAACTTGTACCCCACTCGTCGGATGGCTGCTTGCTTGCGCGATGCTGAAATCGTTCTGCGCTATGTAACTTATGCATTGTTGGCTGGTGATTCTTCCGTATTGGACGATCGCGCTTTGAACGGTCTGAAAGAAACTTACACAGCTTTGGGCGTACCCACTGGATCTTCTGTACGGGCTTTCCAAATCCTGAAAGCGATCAGCGTTGCTCACATCACCAACACCAACACTGAAGCTAACGCTGGCAAAAGATTCCGCAAACAAGAAGTTGTTCAAGGCGACTGCTCTGCTCTAGCTGCTGAAGCTGCTAGCTATTTCGATCGCGTTATTTCTGCTCTGAGCTAATCGCTCATGGTTAAAGGCTATTAGCCAAGCAAACTGAAATTAAAACTCGATCAAATCTAATCTGGAGTATAAAAAGCAATGAAATCAGTTATCACTACAGTTATTGGATCTGCTGATGCAGCAGGTCGTTTTCCAACCACCTCCGATCTAGAATCCGTTCAAGGTAGTATTCAACGTGCTAATGCTCGTTTAGAAGCTGCTGAAAAGCTAGCTTCTGGTATCGATGCTGTAGCTAAGGAAGGTTATGATGCTGCATTCAAGAAATATCCTTTCCTGAGCCAAGAAGGTGAAGCTGGCGACACTCAAGTTAAGAAAGACAAGTGCCTGCGCGACATCAAGCACTACCTACGCTTGATCAACTACAGCTTAGTTGTGGGCGGTACTGGCCCTCTGGATGAGTGGGGTATTGCAGGTGCTCGCGAAGTTTATCGCTCTTTGAATCTGCCCACCGCTCCCTACGTTACCGCATTGACTTATACTCGCGATCGCGCTTGCGCTCCTCGCGACTTGTCTCCTCAAGCGTTGGTTGAGTTCCGCAATCTCCTCGACTACGTAATCAACTCCCTTTCATAGTCATAGGGATTGACTAGACGTAGACGAGCGATCGTCATACTCTAAAACTTAGGGACTCTCAGTCTGTTGCTTTGCCTGTATCAGGTTGGGTGATTGACCAAGAGTCCCTCTGTTGTTAATAATTCGTAATTTGTAATTCGTAATTCGTAATTAATGATTGAACTTGGGGGATTTAAACAGGGAAATTTTCTTTTATGACAATAGATTCTCTATTTGCACAATTAAAACATCCCAATCCCAATTTGCGGGAACGAGCTATGTGGGAACTGGCTGATGTCCGTGATGAAAATACCATTCCTCGGCTGATGGGTATTTTAGATGAAGAAGATGTCACCTATCGTCGAGCTGCGGTAAAAGCACTGGGTGCTATTGGGACAGATGCTGTTCCGCTACTGGTAGAGTCATTAGTAAATAGTGATAATGCAACCATTCGGGGTAGTTGTGCTAAAGCCCTAGCACAGGTTGCTGCTAATCATCCCGATGTTCCCTTCCCGAATGAGGGCTTACAGGGATTGCAAACAGCGCTTAATGACCCAAATCCAGTTGTTTATATTGCATCCGTAATGGCACTGGGTGAGATTGGATCTCCTGCCTTTGAGATTTTGACTGAAGCTTTGAAAACAATAGATAATGTGGCGGTAGCTGTGGCGATCGTCAATGCACTCGGTTCGATGGGCGATATCCGTGGGGTGGAAGTGCTGACGGCATTGACAAATGATGAATCTGTCGATCCGTATGTTCGAGAGTCAGCAGTGAGCGCTTTGCCCCGATTAGATCAAGTGATTAAATATAACTGAGAGTAGCGATCGCTAATTATGCGCTCAAATGGAAAATGTCCATCGCCTTATTCCCAAGCTTCCTCTTCTAACTGCCTCTCAATTTGAGAAATTGCCAACTTCATCACCGCCTGAACCCCCGCTTCTTCTTCCTCAGTTAATGCAGCTTGCAGGGGTTCTAAAGCAGCACCATCGCCAATTTTCATCAATGCCAGAGCTGCTGCTTTTCGGGTTTCCCAATCGGGATGATGTAGTAATTCAACAAGGCTAGGAATTGCGGAACGATAAGTCAGGCTACCCAAAGCTGCTGCGGCTTCACACCTGACAATTTCAGATGGATCGTTGAGGGCGTTCATTAAAATATTAAATGCTCCTTCTTGAGTGCCTTCTTGAGCAATTTTAGCGATCGCACCCACCACCGCAGCCCGAACTTCAGCGGAGTCGGAGTTAATCTCTCGATATAAATGCTCCTTCGCCTCTGCACCAATAAATCCTAACGCCCATACGGCATGACCTTTGGCACTTTCTGGATACTCGGTTGACGCTAAGATTTTCAGCAATGCTGGTACAGCTGCCTCACCTATTTTGGCAAGCCCCCCCACCGACGAGGTTTTGACCACCATATCTTCATCATTTAACAGGGCATTGACCAAAGTCGGAACTGCGATCGGGTCAGCAATCAGTGTCAAGGTTTTAGCGCTGGCTCTCCGCACAACTGGGTTGGGATGATTTGCCACAGCTTCCATCAATAAAGGGGTCGCTGGTTTGCCGATTTTACCCAAAGCCTCTGCAAAACTCAACCTAACCATGCCTCGTGAGTCTCCCATACTCTCAACCATCCGCTTTACTAGCTCTTGGTCATCCGAGTTGAAGGTGTTTAAGCTTAATTGCTCACTCACTACTGCAAATAAAGCGTCAGTTTCTGCATGGGACAGATTTAACGAATCTGTCCCGGATTGAGTTTCGGAGTTGAGCATATAATCTCTAGCTAAATTATCAAGACAAATGACTAGTTGCTGCCATTCAGCGCAGCTTGCTGATTACGGAGTTCCTGGAGGGCAGAATCAATCTTGGCAAGCTCAGGCTCCAGGTTTGCCATAACGCTTACTTTCTTCAACTTAGCCCGTTTTGCCGTTTCCGTAGTTTCTTGAACTAGACGTTCCCGATATTGCTCAAGTTCTGCAATCACTTCTGCTACATCTTGAGCGGTTACGTTATCGGTTGTTGTGAGTTCTGAAGTTTCATCCATAAGTTTTGTTTCCTAAATATGTGTTTATATGAATGATGTGCGATGGTGTTCCCAAAAATGTTTGTATTTGGTTATTCGTTAAAGAGAGACAACTAACTAATAGCTGACAAATGTATATGTTTCGATCTTCTCAGATCGCGTTACCACTGGTAAAGCTTTTTGATGTAAATCTTCAAAAGTCTAACTCAACTACATTATTTTCTAATGCCCAATAACTAGTACCCAGTCCCTAGTACGATAGTAAAAGTGACTTCAAAGCAATTATCCAAGAGCAATTTACAGATCAATGGATAAACGTTTTTTTAAAATGTTTGGCTTAACAGAAGAAGAAGCGATCGCAATTATCGATACACCATTAGAACAACTCGAAGACGCTTCTGATAAGTATATTGCTGTTTCCCATTTAATTAACTTCCCGACTGAGCAATCGATCGCGGCTTTGGTGCGGGCGATTGAAAACAGTAACCCTGATGAGTTAGACCACCGCATTGTCCGACGCAAAGCTGTGGAAAGTCTGGGGCGATTGCAGGCACAATCAGCTTTACCTGTAATTAGGCAATGTCTTAAAGATGATGATATTTATACTGTTGAAAATACCGTATGGGCGATCGGAGAAATCGGGACTAAAGATCCAGAAATTCTCGAAGAGGTGGCGCAACTCCTGGATAAACCAGGTCAAATCTATCGAGTCATTATTCACACTTTAGCTAACGCTGACTATCAACCGTCCCTTGAACGTGTACGAAAATTTACTTTATCTGAGGATGAACCTACTCGTAGTGCGGCGATCGCTACAGTTTGTCGATTCACGGGTGACTACTCCCAAATTACTGAGGTAATGGCGCTACTGCAAAGTTCTAGCGTCAATGCACGACGCGGTTGCATTCAAGATTTGATTGATTCTTGCTACTACAAAGCCATCCCAGAAATCGCTCGTTGTCCAGTATCTCTGGTATTCCGGTTACGAGCATTGCGGATGCTTTTGGATGCAGGCGTTCCCAGTGGTGAAATTACCTTTACAGAAATTCAACCTTACTTAGAGCAAGTACTCTACGATCGTCCCAACGACCTCGATCTAGTACATGAGTATGACGCCACCCCTGTTCTGGATTTTGTGATTAACGAACTTTACGAAACCGATTTTGGACGTTGCTATTTAGCGACAAAAACCTTACTAGATATCTATGCACAAGAAGCACCAGCAGCATTGTTAACAACTTATAGCGACAAAGCATATAACGACTATGGCGCTCATTATCATGTGATGAAACTTTTCGGTTGGCTGAAATATGCTCCCGCCTACGATTTATTAATAGAAAACCTGCACAACCGCGAACCCCAGTTTCAGAAATCTCGTGCTGCGTGTGCGATCGCTCTTGGTGAATTGGGTGATTCACGAGCGATTCCTGAAATCAAAATTTGCTTAAATACGCCGATTTGGGATTTGAAATACGCTTGTTTATTAGCGCTAGACCGCTTAGGAGATTCGTCTGGGCGGGAAATTTGTACTGGCGATCGTGATTGGTTAATTAGGGCGAAAGCAACAAGTCCTCAATAGTTAGAAGTTAGAATTCAAAAGTTATATTGAACCTAGATATCCGTTATTTCCCGGATAACACGGCAGGGGTTGCCAGCAGCTAACACCCCGGCAGGAATGTCGTGGGTGACTACGCTACCCGCGCCGATGACGCACCCCGAACCGATTGTCACGCCCGGACAAATGACAGCCCCGCCGCCAACCCACACGTCAGAGCCGATCTCAACCGACTTGCCGAACTCCTGCTGGCGGCGCAACTTTGCGTTAAGCGGGTGGGTGGCAGTATAAATCTGCACCCCCGGGCCAAACAATGTGTAATCTCCGATTTTGACCTGGCAGACATCGAGTACGACGCAATTGAAGTTGAAAAAGCACTTCATCCCGATCAGTATGTTGAACCCGTAGTCGCAGAAGAATGGCGACTGTATCCACACGTCCTCGCCTCCTGCGCCCAACAGTTCTTGGAGGATGCGCTGACGCTCCTCGTGTTGGGAAAAGCGCATGGCATTGAGGTCTTGACACAAGTCCCGCGCCCGGTCGCGAGCGCGGACTAGTTCAGGGTCAAGCTTGTTATACAGCTCTCCTGCCAACATCTTCTCGCGTTCACTAAGCACAATGACGCCTCTTTACAGCAGATTGCAGGTTCATGAAGTACAATACTAAACCAGATTTCAATTTCAGTAAACCGAAAAGTTTTGCGTTAGCGTACCCCTTTGGGGCAGCGTCTCTTACAGAAGCTCACCGTACCCCTTTGGGGATCTTGCTATGCGTAGCGTCTCGTAGAGAAGGTATCGCCCGAATCCATAACTAGCAAATTGAGTTATTTAAAGTTAGGAGTAGAAACGCACATCTGTACGCCTCTACTGGCGGTTTAGGACTTACTACTGGTGACTGCTTCGTTTAAAACTAACTTTGGTTCTGGTGTCTCCTCTTCTTCTTCTGGCAAACCGAAAATTGACCTGTACAACTTCACGTACTGCTTGGCAGATTGATACCAGCTAAAATCTTGACTCATGCCACGTTGCTGTAGTTCTTGCCATTGCGGTTTGAAACGGAAGCCTTCCCAAGCTCGGATCATAGAGGTGAAAAGGTCTAACGGTTCATAGCGATCGAAGCAATAACCAGTACCAGCAGCATTTTCAGGGTCGTGATGAGTTACAGTGTCAACTAATCCACCTGTGCGACGGACAATCGGCACAGAACCGTAACGCAAAGCCATCATTTGGCTAATACCGCATGGTTCAAAACGGCTAGGCATCAAGAAGGCATCAGTACCAGCGTAGATCCGGCGAGACAAGGCATCGTTATACAGTAAGTAAGTTGCCATGCGTCCGGGGAAGCGAGATGCTAATTGCCACATCTGAGTTTCATAGTAGCGATCGCCTGTCCCCAACAGCACAAACTGGGCATCTGTATAAGATAGAAAGCGATCGAGGATTTGCAATATCAAATCAATCCCTTTTTGTTCCACTAATCGGGTAACAATCCCAATAAAAAAGGCTTTGGAATTGACTTCTAATCCTACTTCTTGTTGCAAAGCAATTTTATTGGCTTTGCGTTTTTCTAAAGTATCAGTAGTAAAGGTTTGCTCAATGTATTTGTCATTTTCTGGGTTATAAACTTCGGTATCAATCCCGTTGATAATTCCAGATAATTTACCGCTAATAAAAGACAGCAAACCTTCTAATGTTTCACCGTAAGTAGCTGTCTTGATTTGATCGGCATAGGTAGGCGAAACTGTATTTACCTTATTGGCAAATTGTACCGCCGCCGCCATGACGTTGTGTCCTTGCATATACCAGGGACACCAAGTAATTTTTTCTAAATACCAACGCCACGGCCCTTGATAAGCCAGATTATGGATGGTAAACACTGTGGTGATATCAGGATCTTGGTGCATCCATACGGGAATCATTCCTGTATGCCAATCGTGACAATGGATAATATCTGGCTTCCAGTAATTCCAGGCGAACTCGGCTGCACCATTAGCAAACAATGTGAACCGCCAATCTTCATCATCTCCAGAATAGATGCGGCGCGGCATGAAGGCCGGATGTCCAAATAAGTACAAGGGAACATCAGTACCAGGCAGAACACTTTCATACACTGCAAAGTGCTGGAACATCGCATCTCCCCACCAAATGGGTTCATAGGGAATTTCCATTTTGTCTGGCAGGAAGCCGTAGTAAGGCAAGAATATCCGCACGTCATGCCCCATTTCTCTCAGGACTTTGGGTAATGCCCCGACAACATCACCCATTCCTCCTACTTTCGCAACTGGTGCTGCCTCTGCTGCAACAAATAGAATCCGCATGGTAATTTTTGCTTCCCTGAGTCAATATTGTCAAATTAACTTTTTGAAATCCCGACCAACGCGACAAGTCGCGTCTGGCACATCAGTGCAACGGCGATCAATTATTATCTAATCACATCGGCTTGCCCAATTGCTTAGGAACCGCGCTGAATCACCGCAAAAATTTCTGATAAAATTTCTTGCGCGCCCTGTTTTCGCAACAGTTCTGCTAGTTCTGTGCCTAGTGCTTCGGCGTTATTGGCAAGTCCGGTGACGGTATCTTTGACAAACTTTTGACCATCTACACTGGCGACTATCCCGGTTAAAGTTAAATTATCACCAGATATTTCTGTATTTACACCGATAGGTACTTGACATCCACCCTCTAGAGAACGGAGAAAAGATCGTTCGGCAAGACAGCGATCGCGTGTTTCGGTATGTTCAATTGCTTTGAGTAGAGATAGCACTTCACTATCATCAGCACGGCATTCTATCCCCAAAGCTCCTTGTCCAACCGCGTGGAGGGAGATTTCTTTGGGGAGAATTTGATGAACGCGATCGCCCATTCCCAATCTTTCTAATCCTGCTGCTGCCAAAATCAAAGCATCGTATTCACCTGCATCCAGTTTTGCCAACCGTGTAATTAAGTTTCCTCGCACATCCTTAAAGGTAAAGTGAGGGAAATGGTGGCGTAACTGTGCTAACCGCCGTAGAGAAGATGTACCAATTACCGCACCTTCTGGCAATGTATCGATTTGTTTATCTTTGTGCTTTTCATGCACCACTAATGCATCTGCTGGGTTTTCTCGTTCAGTAATTGCTGCTAACGTTAACCCTTCTGGTAAGTGAGTCGGCAAATCCTTAAGGGAATGAACTGCAAAGTCAATCTCTTGATCGATCATTCCGAGTTCAAGTTCTTTAGTAAAAAGTCCTTTATCGCCAATCTTAGCTAATGCTACATCCAAGATTTTATCGCCTTGGGTAGACATGGTGTGGACTTCAAAAGTGATATCAGGAAAGCTTTTCTGTAGTTGCTCTTGTACCCAGTAGGTCTGAACCAGAGCAAGTTGGCTTTTACGTGAGCCGATCCGAATAGTGCGTGGGGGACTAGAAACAACTGAAGTCATAAAACAATATATCAAAGGAGGCGATAAATTCACTCTCATCTAGACTACCGTAGTCAGGGACTCATGCGAATTTTGGGTTTTAGATTTTGGATTTTGGATTACAATTCTTTACCAAAAGCTTGTTTGTGGAATCTCAAATATATAGAAGGGGATGGGGAACTTGTACTGAGTTTGTCCTGAGCGTAGCCGTAAAGCCTGCGGCATAGCTACGCTTAGGGCGCAGTCGAAGTATGGGGAATGGGGAAAAGGAATTTTCATTGCTCCTTGTAAGCGGACTTTAGCTAACTATTGAGTCCGTTGTTGAAGGCAGTGTTCTAGTTCAGCGTTGAGTGTTTGTAGCTGTTTGTAAAGTTTTGACTGTTGAATGTAGCGATCGCTCACAATGGCGATCGCTACATCTCAAGTTTCAGCTAGTACCCACCAAATTTTGGGAAATAACCATATGCAGTCAGCAAACTAAACAAGACAATCAGTGCCAGTGTCGAAGCTAATAGCAATAACACCACATCTCTGTCAGAACTGCGTAAGAAGGTTTGTAAATTAAGAGGCTCAACCTGCTTTTTCGTCAAGGTAAGCGGTAATTTATCGCGATAATCTTCGCCATAACGAGCTATTCTGGCAAATGGTAATTCTCCTAAAGAGCGTCCTTGTAAAATCCGTCGCCGTTGATAGGGGACTGTATTGTAACCAAAGTTACTCATATACTCCTCACTATCCACCAAATCGTCGATAAACCTGTGCAGTCCTTTACTAGCTAGCACAATCGACCAGGCTAGTTTTTCGCCTTCATTGTAAACCTCACGACCCAATAAGCGCTGTATGCATATCTGCACAAAGCGGTAATTGTTGTTGCTTTCGTAATTGAGTCGCCGAAATGGATCGGATATTGCTAACCCTCGAATGAAATCCCTAGTTGTAATTTGACCAGTTCTCAGTTGGGATTCTAGACAGATTTGGCGGTTACTATCAAGCATCTGTTGTTCGTGGAAAATCTGGCGATAGGCTGCTTTAATCAAGGCATCCATTTCTAGTGATGATTGCAGATATTCGGTTGTATAAATTTTAGGTTGCTCGTCGCTAAGAATCTCATATCCAGATACACGATGATTTCGAGATGAGGGGAAATAGCTTAACAAAGGAATAGACATATTAGAGCTATAAATTTGCAGGGATTGGGAATTATGTATGAGCCAAAACATTTCTGCTAGCGAGGCGTTGAGTCAGTACCGAGTTCTGAAGATTCCCAACTCAGCATTGCTGAAAGGCATTTAATTTTGCTCTTGTCTCCCTTATCCCCAGTTATTAGCCCTTTGAGTTGTAATTGCCGTAAAATTGATTACTAGTATGCCAAGTTTAAGTTCGTAGTAAGGACTTCAGTCCTTATTTTCTAAGCACTAAAGTGCTTACTACAAACCCTCAAGATTAACTTAGACATTGTACTAGTAGGCTGTAGTGGAATTTTGTCTACCTTTAATAAGTTGCTCAAGCAACTTGTCTGATTAATGGAGATAGTAGCTAAATTTACGCATTGATGAGAGTGCAACTGAAGAGATGCCTAAAGTTTAATTCAATTGCCCTTCGCTACTAAACAGATAAACTTGCGATCGCTAATTTCACTTTGCTGAAACTACGACTCAAGAACAGTAATTTGCTCACTTCCCATAATATAGGAATTTCCTAAAACCTGTCTATATACAATTCTGATGATGGCTTTAAATTTTTCTACCGACTAACCAAATACCTTTCCAGTTGAGTAAGTCTGTTGAAAAAGGCGGCTGAAAATAGGGTTATTTGGGAAGGTTTTAATAACGATTAAAGGTTCTTGCCTTTTCTTGGTGGTATGATGCGATCGCACATCGCGCTGAACTTGGTCAATATCTCTAAAAAACTCAGCCCGAAAAAGGAAGTTGAAAATTTACAGGAATGCTAAGAATAATTTGTTATCTTCATTAGTTATCCAAGCTTAGTTATTATACCTTATGAATCGTTCCGCCTGTTTAATCTTCAATCCTGTTGCGGGTCAAGGCGACCCAGATACAGAGCTAGCAGAAATTCGGGCAATATTAGAGCCAGAGATCGATCTAGATATTTATTTTACAACTGAAGAAATCGATGCTGACCAACTGGCATCTCAAGCTGTAGAGCGAGGAGTAGATGCAATCATTGCTTCCGGGGGAGATGGTACTCTCTCAATAGCGGCGGCGGCGGTAGTGGGAACTGATATCCCCTTTGGGATCATTTCCAGAGGAACAGCCAACGCTTTTGCCACAGCTTTAGGAATTCCTGACACGATCGCAGGTGCGTGTCAGACAATTTTGCAGGGAGCAACCACCCATGTAGACGTAGCCTATTGCAACGATCGCCCAATGGTACTCTTGGCAGGTATTGGCTTTGAAGCTGAAACTGTAGAATTGGCAGATCGAGACGCCAAAAATCGCTTTGGGATGATGGCCTACGTTTTGGCAGGAATCCAGCAATTAAGAAATTTAAAAAACTTTGATGTTGAAATTGAAACTGAAGATAGGATAATTAAAACTAGTGCCAGTGCAGTAACAGTAGCAAATGCCGCGCCTCCCACTTCAGTTTTGGCTCAAGGCCCAGCAGGTCTGGTTTATGATGATGGGTTACTAGATTTAACAATTGTAGCTCCAACTAACAAAGCAGGAGCGATCGCTGCCACGTTTCATCTATTTCAAACGGCTTCCACAGGTAACGCCGTTGAACGAGATGATATAGGTTTCCTGCGAGCCAAACAATTTAAAATTACTACAGAGCCACCACAAAAAGTTGTTCTAGATGGTGAAATAGTAGGCACAACACCTGTAGAAATTAAGTGTGTACCAGCAGGCTTAAGAATTTTCGTGCCATTAGTAGAAGAAGTTGAGCCGACCGAAAAACTAGAGGGACTCCCTAATCTGATTATTGAGATGAAAGATACAGCAGAAGAATGAGGGTATGGGGCATGGGGATTGAATCTTCAATTTTGAATTTTGAATTTTGAATTTTGAATTGATTTCTCCCTGCTCCCCTTCAATTGAAAACTCAGGAGTAGGTTGCATTGAAACTTGTATCCGATCCAACGATCGCTAATAAAATTCGGAAAATGAATCAGCGGGTACGATGGCAAGATCCGTTAATTGTGGAACGGGATATTGACCAAACTCGGCTGGTTTTGGAAGATGGTCAAACAGACAATTCTGAGTTCTCATTTTTAGTTGTCGGTGATAGTGGTTCCGGCAGGCATCGGGGACACAATCCCCAACGACAAGTAGCTGAACTTATGCTGCCCCATCACAACGAATCCCGTTTTATGCTGCATACGGGAGATGTGATTTATTTAGTGGGATCGAGTGAATACTACCAGCAAAACTTCATCCAGCCTTACCGAGAGTTTATCTCCGGCATAGAGCATCGCAAACGGATTGCTTACGACCAGATGGTTTTTAAGCTGCCCATTTTACCAGTGCCGGGAAATCACGATTACTATAACTTGCCGATTTTATTGAGCTTGGCATCCCTAACAACATTACCCATTCGCCAGCTGTTGCGATCGCGGTTAGACCTAGATGTGGGTTTACATGGCTCAAGATGCGGTGACGCTTACGCAAAGGCATTTCTTGACTATCTAAAGGCGTTTCAGCTTCCAGGAGAGTTAGCCAGCCACTTAGATCGGTATTACACAGCCAAGACAGATACAGGTCGTTGTCTTTCCTATCAACCTGGGGAATTTACCCGCCTTCCTAATCGCTATTACACATTTCGTTACGGCGGTATTGATTTCTTTGCTTTGGATTCTAATACCTTTAACGATCCACCACCGCTACCGAAAACAAAAAAAGGTAACGCCGATCGCAAACTCCTAGAAAAACGTCGCGAAGATTTAGAGCAAGAAAAACTGCAAATTATTGAAACCTCAGCCAAACTTCGACCGGAAGACCCCAGTGAAGCCGATCAATTAGACGACTTCCATGCCAAGATGTCACAAATTGAAGAAATTATTGTTGATATCGATAAGCAACTAGCCACTAATAAAACAACGCTGACTGACACTGAACAACTGGATTGGCTCAAGCAAAGATTAATTGAATCTTGGAATAATTCTGAAGTTCGAGGAAGGATAATTTATTTCCATCATCCTCCTTATGTAACTGAGGCGACGAAGTGGCAACAAGCACAAACTCTAATTGTTCGCGATCGCCTGCGTGGGGTACTGGATGCGGTAGCTAAAGAAATCGGTTCTTTAAATCAGGGTCGTCCTTTGGTAGATTTAGTAATAAATGGTCACGCACACTGCCTAGAACACCTAGAAACAATGGATACGGGACACGCTGATTCTCATATCCACTGGATTGTTTGTGGCGGTAGCGGGTTTAGTTTGCGACGCCAGCGAATTGAGGGAGCAGATTTGATGGAGGAGAATAGATTAGTGGCGCGATCGCATCTCTTCATCGGTCGCAACGGTCAAGGTTCTCAGAAGCGACGACCTTATTCAGGTTTACGTATTGATGTTAAAGGCGATAAACAGCCCAAGTTTATTGTCCGTCCTTTGGTTGCCGAATGGTATCAGCAGCAATGGCATAATCGCGAACTTGAGCCGTTGATTATCGAACCACACACAATCTAAAAAAAATTAGAGACGCAATTATTGCGTCTCTAGAAAACACCTATTTAGCCTTCTTACGTGTAATTGCACCCAGCAAAAGAGTTGTTAATTAAATTATTCCTGGGCCTCTACCGCGGCTGTCACCCTTATCTGTCAACTTGCCTTCCTCATCCTGATTAACTTCTCCAAGTTCTTCGATCCGCTGTTGCTTCTCTTCTGCGGCTTGCTGGCGTGCATCACCCGGTTCTTCGTAATACATTTCCGGTTCAATTGCATAGTTATTAGACAAACCTTCATTATCTATGGTATAGCCGTCAGTGGTACGTATACTTTCGGAATCGGTTTGATCGTCAGTAGGTGCTTCTGCTTCCCGTTCTTCCGTGGGAGTTTTTTTGAACTTATCTCCTTCTCTTTCCATTCTAGCGGCGGTTTCAGCAGGGATAATGCCGCGATCGTAATTATTGACTTCCGCTCTATCAGATGAATCTGTATCTCTCTTAACTGCTTCATTAGCCATAATTTATGTCCTCGTTAAAGAATCTATTAAATAACTTCAGAAACTAGATTAGGCTGTTTCTCATCTCCAAGCTACTATCTGGAGAAGTGACTTAAATTTAAAAATAATGTTATATTCTCTATCTTTTGATGTATCTAAAACACTAAGCTTGAGTCCGGTTAAATACTGTGAATTAATATTTCTTGGTAGAACAAGAGTTTTAGTTGAAGCCAACTTAACATAAAAAGGGCAATTAGAAAATGCAACTATACAAGGCTTTACCCAAGTCGGCAGAACCGGACGAGAGTTTGCGTAGCTGCAAATTCTATTTGCCCGTGTAAACTCTTGTTTAATAGACAAAAAATTTACTCGCCCACGAATTGGTTTTTCAGTGATTGAATTTCATCGGCTAATTCTTGGCGAGTTGAAGCCTTCAGTAGATAACGGAAAACAAACCAACTGGTGTAACTAATTCCAACTAACTCAAAAAGTGGTGATAGTAGGGGAATATCATTGATTGCAGCTAGTACCGTCAGTACTACTCTAGCTGTAATAATCGCTGCCAAAATTAAAGCAACGCTTATTAGAGGCTGCTTATAGTCTCGAAAAAAGTCACTTAAGTATTGGGGCAGTTGCTCTAAAAATTGAGAAATTTGTCTGCTAATTTGCTGCCATTGAGATTCAGGTTCGGATGCTGGGGGTAACTTTGGCAAGTTTGCAGTATCAGTACCTTCAAGTGCTAGCGTACCTTGTGATAAGGAAGCATTGATCGATTCACGTTGCTGTTGTTCGGTTTCCATAGTTTTTATGTTTGGTAACTACAAGACTTTGTATAACTGTGAGCATCAAGAAATATAGTTATTAAGGTTGTCAGTTATCAATTATTAGTGGTCAGTTAAGCTTATTACTGACCACTCAGGTTTAGCAGGAGCAGTTAAATCGGTTTATCCTTACCTGCTCGCTTGGGTTTATTAGTTAGTTGCCTTAGTTAGTTACTTTGGCAACAGTTGCTTTCACAACTACACTATTCACACCTTTAATTTCCTTAGCTAATTTTTCAATTTTAGCCAATTCTTGCTGATTAGTGACAGTTCCAGCCACAGTCACAACACCACCATCTGCGGCATTAACTGTTAGTTGACTCTTGGGGATATTAGCCTCTAATTTGGAGCGAACTTCACTTTCTAAGTCAGCTTTAGCTCTTTTTGTATCGCCACCAGTAGTATTATTGCGCTGTTCGCGAGCGCGAATATCCTCATTGAGTTGTCTTCTACGAACTTCACTTTGTGCATCTTTTTGAGAAGCTTCTGTTGTTTTCGCAGTTGGTGTTTGGGGAGCCTCATTAGGATTGTTGGGTGCAGATTCACTTGTTTTAGAAGCGTTATCACAAGCAGCAACACCAAACACTAAAAGGCAACTAATTACGAAAGGGGTTAGCTTTTTCATTGGTTTAATTCTGAATCCGAAAATGAAATCTATTGATCTTTACGGCAAAGATGAGGAGCAAGTTTTTTTAGTCAGGAGCAAAGTTTTCAAATTATTGCTCCTGCAATTTTGTCTAATTAGTGTGAGTGAAAACTACTTTAGGTTAAAGTACTTCATCACGACGATCGACAATAACTACAGCAGGATCGTTTCTATGAGGCTCTGTTGAGTAATTGGGGCGAATCGGATCGACTACTGCTGCGTCATTATGCGTTACTCGGTCGGAACCTGGGCGATATTCACTAATCTCAGTAGCATCATAGATTGCAAATTCTTCAATACCTCGATGTTTGAGAATCGCTTCAGCTTGGTGGATTTCAGCTTCTGTACCATCGAGAATTACTAAATAGTCGCCTCTTTGAAAGCGATCGCCATAAACTCGCGCCCTGTCTTCAGGAATTCCCAAGCCAACAAGTGCGCCTACAATACTACCGGCTGCTGCACCGATCGCACCACCAGCTAATGTTGTCGCCAAAGCTGTTGCAACTGCGCCACCAGCAATTACAGGCCCGATTCCAGGAATTGCTAAAGTTCCAAGTCCAACTAATAAGCCGGTTAAGCCACCCAGAACACCGCCTGTAGCTGCTCCAGTTTTTGCGCCATCGTCTGCTTTATTACCAGTACCAACGTTTCTGTCTACATCTACACCACCGATCCCATGACCGTCTGTATTTTTGGCAATGATGGAGACTTGATTCAAGGAAAAACCTGCATCTCGTAATTCTGTAATTGCTGCTTCTGCATCTCGACGATGAGAAAATACCCCGATCGCACGTTTGGAAACACCACTATAACCCGCAGTCGCAGCTGGAGTCACATAACCAGTGGCTGGATTTGCCGCATCTGGGTGGTCGTAAATGCCAAACTCTTCCACACCCTGATGATTTAAAATTGATTCTGCTCTAAGTATTTCTGAATCTGTACCATCAATAATGACTAAATAGTGTCCTCGTCTAACACGTTCGTCATAAACTCTAGCTCGTTCTTCAGGAATTCCTAGACCAATTAATGCACCAAGTAAACTACCAGCTACTGCACCAATACCAACGCCAGCGAGAGTTGTAGCTAGGGTAGTTGCTGCGGCTCCAGCCAACATGATTGGCCCGATTCCAGGGATTGCTAAAGTGCCAAGACCAACTAATAAGCCAGTCAATCCTCCCAAAGCACCGCCTGTAGCTGCTCCGACTTTAGCACCTTCGTCAGATTGATCGCCAACGCGATCGCTCACATCCGCACCAGCTATATCGTCTCTGTCACCATCTTGGGTAATGACAGAAACTCTGTTCATGTCAAAGCCAACTTTTTTTAATTCATGTAAGGCGTGTTCAACATCTCGACGATGAGAAAATACACCTACAGCACGTTTATGTACACCGACTACCATTATTCTTTCTCCTCAGCAAACAAAAATCAATTATTTACTAATTCATAGCTCGTAGTAACCATTATTTATACATGTTTCTATTTAGTTTTCATCAATCGCTTGGAAGAATTTTTATCTCTATCATTAGATATAGGTAGTTTTATCTAAAGTTAGTAACTAAATCTCTACTAAAAAATATATTTTATTTTCTAAAGTTTTTATAACAATTATTCTCGGTTTTCAATATTTCAATAAAATTGATACTAAAATACATTATTTTCTCAGATTTGCTAGTGTAACCCACCTGCTCATAACCTTCTATATCAGTAGATACAGTTTTATGAGATTTATTTTTGCCTAATATTGACTCATAAATTGTTAACTAAATTATAAGTTTTTTTGAAACAAAAAATAAATATTTATTTCTTTTAAATACGACTTTTGGCTAACCAACTTATTACTAAAGAAAGTGCCAGCTTACATAAATGATAATTAAGCTGATAAATAAGCCTATGAATAGGTATTTAATTGAGTAAAAGTGAGAGAATATGATGTTTCAAGGTGTTCTAACTTTTTTTAAATGGAATTGGCTATCTTTTGGATCGGCGCCGATAACTTTAGCTCAGGAAGTACTAACTCCAGAAGAAGCATCAGTTGTTTTTTCTGGGCCTAAATTGTTGGTAGCACTGCTAGCTGGGGTTTTGATGGCATTTGCCTTTCAATTATTATTGACAAACTTTTCAGTCGCTGTCGGAATTTCATCTTGGGAAATAGGCTCAGATTCTGATGATGAGTCTGAAAGTTTGGGTAAGACAATTCGTAAAGGTCAAGCTAAAGTTGGTACTTGGGCATTAATAACCGTTAGCATTGCATTATTTATTGCTTGTTTTTTAGCAGTAAAACTTAGCCTAATCGAAAGCGCATTTTTAGGAGCAATTATTGGTGTAGTCATTTGGTCTACCTATTTTTCACTAGTAATTTGGTTGGGTTCATCAGCAGTAGGTTCTTTAATTGGTTCTATATCTAATACTGTTACTTCTGGTTTTCAAACTCTGATGGGCACGGCAACTGCTGGCATCGGTGCTAATACTGCAAAAAAACAGTTAGTTTCTACTGCTGAAGATATTACAGCCGTAGTCCGGCGGGAATTAACTTCAGGTTTTGATTCTGAAGGTATTAAAAATACTCTCCAAAGTTCTTTAAGTTCTCTGCAATTGCCAAAGCTGGATATCAAAGAAATTCGGAGTCAATTTGATCAACTTCTTAAAGATACAGATTTGCAATCTGTTGCTAATAGCGACCTATTGCAAAACGTTAATCGCCAAACATTTGTTGATTTAATCAGTAGCCGTAGCGATTTATCTCAAGAAGATATCAATAGCATTGCCGATCAATTTGAAGGTGCATGGCAACAAGCTTTAAATCGCAAAAATCCCACCGAACAAGTAATTAATTTACTGAAGTCTGCTACACCTGAAGAACTTAATTCCGATCGATTAGGTGAACGGCTGCAAGAATTGGTTACAATCGGAGGCGGTAATGGCAATGGTATAATCAAGCAAGCTATTACGTATGGCTTAAGTGCAGCTGCGCCAGCAGTTCTGGAACGGGTAAACCTTTCTAATATCGATGTGAACAAAATTACAACTCAGTTGCAAAAACTGAAAGAAAAAGTTCAAGATGTCGATGTCGAGCAAGTCACAGAACAATTTCAAAAGTTTAGAGAGGAAGCAACTGAGCAAGTATCTGCAAAATTACCCATATCACTGGAAAATGCAATTAAGGCAGATGTAGAAGACTACATATTGCATTCGTTTCCTTGGCACTTCAATCGAATTACCCTAATAGATGAATTTAAAGAAGTCATCTATGACGTAAATGCAGATCCAACAACTGTGAGACGAGAGTTGGAAGAAATCAATCAAGAATATTTCACCAACTTACTAAAGCAGCGCGGTGATATTAGCGAAGCTAGGGTAAAAGAAATTTCCGAACAAATGGAAAGCGATCGCCTGGAAGTTTTAGAAACTGTCAAACAGGTTCAAACAAGAGAAAAAGGGCAAGATTTCCGCAGCCGCATCGAAGATTATCTGCGTTCTACGGGTAAAGACGAACTTAATCCCGAAGGTATTGAACGAGACTTTGGCAACTTGCTAGACGATCCACAAGCTGGCTTTGAAGATTTAAATAGCCGCTTCGGACAATTTGACCGCGATACTTTTGTACAATTGCTCCAACAGCGTCAAGATATCAACGAAGAGGAAGCTAATAATATTGTTAGTCAACTCGAACGCAACCGCGATAATCTCTTGAATCGTGCTAGAGAATTGCAAGAGCAAGCAAAAGCAAAAGCCGATGAACTGCGTCAAAGAGTTGAAGACTATCTGCAAAATACTAATAAAGATGAACTCAATCCCGAAGCGATCAAACGTGAGTTTAGAGTTTTACTAGACGATCCCCAAGCCGGAATTAGCCTCTTACGATCGCGTCTATCGCAATTTGACCGCGATACTTTAGTACAATTGCTCAGTCAGCGTCAAGATTTGAGCGAAGAACAGATAAACCAAACTCTCGATCAGCTAGAAGCAGTCCGAGACAGTATTTTGCAAGTACCGCAACAAGCGAAAGAACAGTACGAAAAAACTACAAAAGCGATCGCCGAATATCTTCGCAATACCAACTTGGAAGAACTTAACCCAGAAGGTATCAAAGCCGATTTGGAAAAATTACTCGACGATCCTCAAGCTGGAGCCTTAGCACTGCGCGATCGCTTGTCTAATGTCGATCGAGAAACCTTGGTAAAACTCGTGAGTCAACGCGGCGACTTGAGCCAAGAGCAAGTTAATCAAATTATCGATCGCGCTCAAGATGCCATTGGTGATATTCTGAGAGCGCCACGACGTTTAGCCAAGCGCACCACTCAACAAGCTTTAGATTTTGAAGCCAATCTCGAAGAATATCTGCGTAATACTAACAAAGATGAACTCAACCCCGAAGGAATCAAACGCGATTTACAATTGCTGCTGTCTTCTCCCCGCGCTGGACTTGGGAGTTTAAGCGATCGCGCCGCGAAATTTGACCGTTCGACAATTGTGGCGCTATTATCCCAACGTGAGGATATCTCAGAAGAGGAAGCTAACCGAATTGTCGATCAAATTGATTCTGTTCGCAGCTCGATTGTCGAACAATTCCAACAGATTCAGCAGAGAGTGCAATCAGTGCTAGACGGAGTTTTTGCCAAAGTTCGCAACTATCTCAACTCCCTGAATCTTCCTGAACTCAACTATGAAGGCATTAAGCAAGACTTTGCAAAAGTCTTCGACGATCCCCAAGCCGGATTTGAAGCATTGCGCGATCGCCTCAGTGAATTCGATCGTGACACCTTAGTTGCTGTATTGAGTTCTCGTGAAGATATTTCCGAAGCGGATGCTAACCGCATTATTAACCAAATAGAAGCGGCGCGGGATGGCGTATTACAACGAGCCGAACGCATTCAGAAAGAAACTCAAAAACGCCTGAAAGCGATTCAAGAGCAAGCCAAAAAGCAAGCTGAAGAAACCAAGAAAACCGTTGCCAATGCTGCATGGTGGATATTTGGGACAGCGATTACTTCTCTTTGCGCCAGTGCGATCGCAGGTGCGATCGCTGTAACTGGCATAACTCTACCTGGATAAATAAAATATCTGCATAATCAGGAATTTTGAGAAATACAAAGTGGCATTCAGTCTTTATAAATGAATGCCACTTTTTTATTTATAAAAAAAGTATCGCGATCTCAAGTCCCATTAATTATTATTTCTTAAATATAGAAAAAAGTAAGCTTGAGGTAGTATCATACTTTTATTATTCTGAATACAGTAAAAATGTCCTAAAACCTATGCAATTCCGTAGAAGATAATCTGCTTATTTGCTAGCAGATTGCTTCTAGAAACTGTGAATTCATTAGGTACAAGGACATAACATGACTGTTGGCACAATCTATTTTGATGCCAATATCATCAATAGATCCAGTGTTTCTCAAATCTTTAGACTTAACAGCAAAGACCTAATTAAAACAGGTCTAATTTGTTATATCTTCCCACTCGTTATTTCTCCACTGGGGAAGTGACGAAGTAATTTTTTACCCTCTAAATTCAGGATAAATTCACTATGCCAACCATTAACGGTACTAATCAGCCTGACAATCTTGGTAATTCTTTTTCTGTTCTACCTGATATCATCAACGGATTTGACGGTAACGATATAATTAGGGGCGGAAGAGGCAACGATACGATTAATGGTGGTTCTGGCGACGATAGAATTAACGGCGGAAACGGTAATGATAGCCTTCTGGGCGGATCTGACAGCGATACGATTGACGGGGGAAGAGGCAACGATATAATTGACGGCGGATCTGGCAACAATACGATTGACGGCGGATTTGACGGTGACGATAAGATTCAAGGTGGTAATGGCAACGATCGGATTGACGGCGGATCTGGCAACGATACAATCAACGGCGTATCTGGCAACGATCGGATTGACGGCGGATCTGGCGACGATACAATTAACGCTGGTTCTGGCAACGATACGATTAACGCTGGTTCTGGCAACGATACGATTAACGCCGGAGTGGGGAACAATATAATTAACGGTGTTTCTGGCAACGATACGATTAACACCGGATCTGGCGACGACACGATTAACGGTGGATTTGGCAACGATACGATTAACGCTGTTGATGGCAATAATACGATTGATGGTGGATATGACAACGATATAATTAACACCGGATCTGGCAACGATAGGATTCAAGGCGGATCTGGCAACGACACGATTAACGGCGGATCTGGGAACAATAGGATTGACGGCGGATCTGGCGACGATAAGATTGACGGTGGATTTGGCAACGATACGATTAACGCTGGTTCTGGCAACGATACGATTAACGCCGGAGCGGGGAACAATATAATTAGCGGTGTATCTGGCAACGATCGCATTAACACCGGATCTGGTGACGATACAATTATTGGCGGATTTGGCAACGATACGATTAACGCTGGTGATGGTAAAAATACGATTGACGGCGGATCTGACGACGATATCATTAATACTGGATCTGGCAACGATAAGATTGACGGCGGATCTGGCAACGATAAGATTAACGGCGGATCTGGCAACGATAAGATTAACGGCGATTCTGGCGACGATAACCTGGTTGGCGGATTGGGCAACGATAGCCTAGTTGGCGGATCTGGCAATGATACGATTAGCGGTGATTTTGGTAACGGTGGTATCCTCACGGGTGTCAGTGGAACTGATGTTCTCACTGGAGGATTGGGTAACGATGTTTTCGATTTCAACTTCGTTTCAGAGAGTCAACCTGGTTTGTTACAGGATGCGATCGCTGATTTTGTAGGAAACGGCATCCTTGCAGGGGATCAAATCGATCTATCTACTATCGACGCCAACTCTACTAAAGAGGGCAACCAAGCCTTCACTTTTATCGGGAGTCGTGCATTCTCTGCAATCGGTCAAATCCGTTATTCAGGAGGTATTCTCCAAGGTAGTACTGATGGCGATCTGTTGGCTGAGTTTGAAATTCGGCTTACAAGAGCGCCACAGCTAGTGGAAAGCGACATTATCCTTTAATTTAATATTATCTGCCTTAAAAATAAGGCAGAATGCAGAATTTTGATAATTGAATAGTCACAAAGAGAGATAAGTTTAGCTTGCCTTTCTAATAGTTTATAATTATTAAATTGCGCCACCTCTACATCAGAAAATTAGGTAATATAATCGCAACTGTTGCAATGATGCCACTGAATGAAGAAATGTCAGAGAATTTGAGAAGGCACATTGTAACGCAAGGGATGTAGCGATCGCACTGGTTAACAAGGCTTTTAAGTTATTGGCAATTACTTCCTTATATATAACTAGATAAATAACCGAATAAATCTCAAAAATTAAAACCAACCCTATCTGAACAAAGGTTTCAGATTTTGTTTTAGCGAGAGGAATAAAAAAGGGATAATTACTCTTTCTTATAGATAGAAAAAAGTAGGCTTGAAAGTAATAGTATAGTGTTGTGATTGTGGATAAAATCAAAACGTTCTAAAAGTTATGCGCTTTTGTAGGAGGAAATCAGCTTGTTTCATACCATCCTACTACTGCAACCAGTAAAGATATAAGAACATGACATTACTCTTGGCATAATTTTGATGCCAATATCATCAATACATCTAGTGCTTGTCAAATCTTCAAACTTAACACCAAAGACCTGTTCCAATCAGGTGTGGTTCAGTTATCTCTACCCACTCGTTATTTTTTTGCCTTGTCTTCTCGGCGTTGCTGAATAAAAGTGTGAAATTTAAAAATTCAATATTTGAAACTGTTTCCTTTACACCTTTGAGGGAAACCAAATTCATCCTCTTAATCAGCAACACCGTTTTCTGATGGGAAAGTGACGAGGTTATTTTTTACCCTCTAAGTTCAGGAGAAACTTACTAATGGCAATTATCGAAGGTAGCATTTTTAATGACAACAATACCATCAACGGTTCCCCACTAATCTTTCGTCCTGCCCTTAACGGTAATGCTGGCAGCGATATCCTGAATGGCAATGCCGGCAACGATATCTTAAATGGGGGTGCTGGCAGCGATATCCTTAATGGCAATGCAGGCGACGATAGTCTAACTGGCGATGCTGGCAGCGATATCCTTAACGGTAATGCTGGCAGCGATACCCTTAACGGTAATGCTGGCAGTGATATCCTTAACGGTAATGCTGGCAGCGATCTTCTCACTGGCGGTGCTGGCAACGATACCCTAAATGGGGGTGCTGGCAGCGATATCCTTACTGGCGGTGCTGGGACTGATTCTCTTACTGGCGGTGCTGGCAACGATATTTTCGATTTCAATTCAGTTTCAGATAGTCCTACTGGTTTGTCACGAGATATTATCGCTGACTTCGTTGGAAACGGTATCTTTGCAGGCGATCAAATCGATCTATCTACCATTGACGCTAACTCCAGTGTAGCGGGCAACCAAGCCTTTAGTTTCATTGGTGCTGCCGCATTCTCAGCAGCCCGTCAGGTTCGTTATTCAGGAGGTACTCTTCAAGCTAACATTGATGGGGATCTCTCACCTGAGTTTGAGATTGGACTGACAGGAGCACCATCACTAGTGGCAAGCGACATCATCCTCTAATCTAATATACCTCTTGCAAAAGCGCTGAACACCCTACTTCTAAGAGCAAGCGTTTAGGAGTAGGGTTCTTATTTATGATTTATGCAAACAGTAATATTGAAGAATAATTTAGGTGCAAAGCCAAACATACTCCAACTGTGAGAAAATGCAGTAGGCTTTAAGCTGTCAACAATGATATCGCTATAATCAAGCACAGTTAAATACTAACAAAGTTGCTCATATCAACTGCACCTAACAGAAGCACATCTAAAAAATATAAAATTACCAATGCTGCGTATGTATGAGAAAATCTGTTAATACAATCAATCGCAAAACTTGTGATGATGCCACAATAGCTAAATTGTAACGTTAGGGAATGCAGCGATGTCTACGACGGGCTATTCGCGTCGCACTGGTCTAACAAGGGAATGGCACTAAGTTAAAATACAACCCTAATTACGATCCTGGGAGGCTCTGCCTCCAATGGCTTTAGCAGAGGCAGCAGCCCTCTCGAAATACATTTCCAGTCTTAAGACTGGGAACGAATTCAAGTTACACAAATCTTTAGGCTTTTCTTCGTGTCATGTGTCTAACAAAGCTTTTAACTTATTGGTAATTATTTGTTATCAAGTTACACAAATCTTAAGGCTTTTCTTTGTGTCATATGTCTAACAAAGCTTTTAACTTATTGGTAATTATTTGTTATATATAACTACAGAAACCACTAAAAAAATATCAATATGCAAAACCAACTCTATCTGGACAAAGGTTTTGTATTTTATTCTGGACAGAGAATAAAAAAGTTAATTATTATTTTTTTTGAGAAAAAAATCTGCTGAGGGTAATACTATAGTATTGTTATTATGAATACAGTACTAATGTCATTAAATCTATATAATTACGTAGAAACAATCTACTGTTCCTGAGTAGTTTCCAACTGAAACAACTGAAAATAGAAGGTACAAGGGCATCAGATGATATTTGGTACAAATATGAAATAAATATCATTAAATACATCTAGTACTTCTTAAATATTCTCAAATACTCTCGAATATTCAAACTTAATAGTAAAGGACTATTCCAATCAGGTTTGTTCAACAATATACTCCAATTATTGATATTTTGACCTGGTTTTGTCGGCATTGCTGAATGAAAGTATGGAATTCCCAAATTCCATGTTTTAAATTGCTTGGCTTATGCATTTGAAGGAAATCAAATTCATACTCTTAATCAGCAATGCCGTTTTATAATGGAGAAGTAAAGAGGTAATTTTTTTTTCCTCTAAGTTTAGGAGAAACTCATCAATGGCAACTTCAATATCAATCTCCTCCGGTAGCGGCAGTGTTAGCGCCAGCTCTAGTAGTTATAGCAGTAGCGGTGGCAGTAGCAGTAGCAGTAGCAGTAGCAATAATGGTCAGAGCGATGTCATTAACGCTAGTGGTGGCAACAGTACCCTTGTAGGTGGTAGTGGCAAGAGTATCCTTAACGCTGGTGGTGGCAATGATAGCCTCTTTGGTAACGCTGGCAACGATATTCTTAACGGTGGTGCTGGCAACGATACGCTCAATGGCGGTACTGGGGATGATGTCCTGGCTGGCGGTAGTGGAAAAGATATTCTCACTGGAGGATCGGGTAATGATGTTTTCAAGTACAACTCAATTTCTGATACTCCACTTTCGGGACGCGACATAATCACTGACTTTCGTGGAAATGGAACCTTGTCAGGCGATCGCATCGATCTATTTAATATTGATGCCAACTCCACTATTGGAGGCAACCAAGCTTTCACTTTCATTGGGAGTGCCCAATTCTCCGCACCCGGCCAAATCCGTTATTCAGGAGGTATTCTCGAAGGTAGCACTGATGGGGATCGCTCGGCTGAGTTTCAAGTTCGGCTTATAGGAGCACCACAAGTAGTGTCAAGTGACTTCATTCTTTAATTTAATATTCCTGCCTTGAAAATAAGGCAGGAGGCAGAAGGTAGAAGGCATTAGAGAATGAAAATATCTCTTTCCCAGTCTTCAATCCCTAGTCACTATTTTCAAGGCAGATATAATTTTGAAGAAGAACTCTAGTGCAAAGTTAGAGTGTCTCCATCTGTGCACCGGAATCAATATCAATATACTAAGCTTATAAATGTGGAAAGTCAGTGCCTCACCTTGGGGCAATGACTTTTTTTCATATTTAAATTCGTGTATTTCCGGCACTCTAGATGCTATACACATAAGAATCATCCCTATTTAACACAAACGCTTAGATGAAGATTTATTCTAATTAGGGCTGACCAAAAGACACGGTGAAACATAGAGAATTACTCATATTCGATCGCACCGCCCAGGCATGAGAAAATCATCAGGTAATACAATCGCAACAGTTGCGATGATGGCACGGAAGGAAAAAAGATGTCGGAGAATTTGAAAAGCCAAGTTGTAACGCAAGGAGTGCAGCGATCGCCTAATCGAGCTATGCTGCGTGCAGTTGGTTTTAAAGATGAAGATTTCAATAAAGCTATTGTGGGCATTGCCAACGGCTACAGTACGATCACTCCCTGTAATATGGGGATAAATCAACTGGCACAAAGGGCAGAAGTTGGGATTAAAACCGCCGGAGCGATGCCGCAAGTGTTCGGCACGATTACCATTAGTGATGGGATTTCGATGGGAACTGAAGGGATGAAATATTCCTTAGTATCGCGGGAAGTGATTGCCGATTCCATTGAAACCGCCTGTACTGGACAAAGTATGGATGGTGTGCTGGCTATTGGCGGTTGTGATAAAAATATGCCAGGGGCAATGCTGGCGATCGCTCGGATGAATATCCCTGCAATATTCGTTTACGGTGGTACAATTAAACCCGGTCACTATAATGGACGCGATTTAACTGTTGTCAGTTCTTTTGAAGCTGTTGGTCAATACAGTGCTGGAAAAATTGACGAAAAGGAATTATTAGAGGTTGAAGGTCGAGCTTGTCCTGGTGCTGGTTCC
This sequence comes from Nostoc sp. DedQUE05, assembly GCF_034530955.1. NCBI lineage: Bacteria > Bacillati > Cyanobacteriota > Cyanophyceae > Nostocales > Nostocaceae > Nostoc > Nostoc sp. DedQUE05. Next base: position 128,408 of record NZ_JAVRCB010000016.1, read on the forward strand.
TGTGGAGGAATGTTCACAGCTAACACCATGTCTTCAGCATTTGAAGCGCTGGGGATGAGTTTACCCTATTCTTCAACAATGGCGGCAGAAGATGCCGAAAAAGCCGACAGCACCGAAAAATCAGCATTTGTGTTAGTCGAAGCGATTCGCAAACAAATCTTACCCCGGCAAATTATCACTCGCAAATCTATAGAGAATGCTATCTCTGTGATTATGGCAGTCGGTGGTTCGACCAATGCAGTGCTGCATTTTTTAGCGATCGCCCGCGCCGCTAATGTAGAGTTAACTATAGACGACTTTGAAACTATCCGCGCTCGCGTTCCCGTTTTGTGCGATCTAAAACCAAGCGGTAAATATGTCGCTACAGATTTGCACAAAGCTGGTGGTATTCCCCAAGTCATGAAGATGTTACTTGTGCATGATTTATTACACGGTGATAGTCTCACCATTAGCGGTCAAACCATTGCAGAGATATTAGCAGACATCCCAGAAGAACCATCTGTCAATCAAGATGTGATTCGGACTTGGGATAACCCGATGTATCCTCAAGGACATTTAGCCATCCTCAGAGGTAATTTGGCAACGGAAGGAGCTGTTGCCAAAATTACTGGGGTGAAAAAACCAATAATTACCGGGCCTGCACGGGTGTTTGAGTCGGAAGAAGCCTCTTTAGATGCAATTTTGGCGGGTAAAATTCAAGCTGGTGATATTCTAGTCATCCGCTACGAAGGGCCTAAAGGCGGCCCTGGAATGCGTGAAATGTTGGCTCCCACCTCAGCAATTATCGGGGCTGGTTTGGGTGATGCTGTAGGATTAATTACCGACGGACGCTTTTCTGGCGGTACTTACGGCATGGTGGTTGGTCATGTGGCTCCAGAAGCAGCAGTTGGTGGTGCGATCGCGCTTGTAGAAGAAGGCGATAGTATTACTATTGATGCACCCGCTCGTTTGTTGCAGTTGAATATATCTGAAGAAGAACTGGCCCGTCGTCGTGCCAATTGGCAACCTCCGGCTCCGCGTTACACTAAAGGCGTGTTGGCAAAATATGCCAAATTGGTATCTTCTAGCAGTATTGGTGCTGTGACAGATTTGGACTTGTTTTAGTTAACCTGACAACTGTGGCGCAAGTTTGCCTACCTTTAACAAGGGGCTTCAGCCCCTTGTCTGGTTATTTGAGATGGTCGCTGAATTTTCGCTGTTCTGTAATAGTTTGATCTAGCGATCGCTTCTAAAGAAGTTGCAAAGACAAACTCACTAACTTACTTTGCGATCGCAAGCGTGGTAAAACAAATTGCTGTATCGAAAGAAATACTGTTGATTGCCTCTAAGTTTTGAAGCTATTGAAAAGGGATGTTCTGTATTTATACCAGATTTATACCTGAAATTTATGAGTTTTTGGAAAAATCTTGAAAAAGTTTCAGGAAATTTACATAGAAGAAGTGATGTCAATCGATATACTACAGAAATACTATTGACCATCAACTGCTGAAAAACCTAAAAGGGCACAAAATGAGTTCTGAATCTAATGTCAAACTGACCATCGCTCTTTCTAATCCAGATTTAGATGCAGAGGAGCAAGAACGGGAAGCACGGAATCTGCTGCGAGAAATCAAAGACTTAGATGTTGAAAGTGCTGAACTCGTAGCAGTTACAGAAATACCCGAAGGAGCCAAGTCTGTTGGCGGGTTTCTGGTGGGGGTGTTGCAGACAGAGGTGAGCCTTGCCAATTTTAAGAAATTGTTGGGATTTTTGGGCGATCGCTTGGGTAACAAAACCATTGAATTGGAAGTTGAAGCTAACGGCAAAAAACTGAAGGTGAAAGCTAGCAGTCAGGAAGAGTTAAACGCCGCCATTGAACAAGCGCAAAAGTTCATCGCAGGTAGCTAGCCGATAAATTCCATAAATAAAGGAGAATAGCAACATGGCGAAGGTAGCGCTGCTAATTGGTGTAAGCGAGTATGGAGCAGATATTACCTCATTGCTTGCGGCTACAAAAGATGTGGAGGCAATGCAGCGAGTTTTACTAAACCCAGAAATGGGAGGATTTGCCGAGACGGATGTTACAGCATTAAAAAATCCTGATCGGCAAGAAGTGGAAGATGCGATATACAGACTTTTTGCCAATCGCCAAAAAGAAGACCTGTTGCTGTTTTACTTCTCTGGTCATGGAATAAAAGATGAAAACGGCAAGCTTTACTTATCAAACTGTAATACTCGTAAAGAGAATGGAAGGCTAGTTAAGCACCTAGCACTAGCAGCTAGTGTTCTGAACGAAAATATGAATGAAAGCAAATCTGAGAGACAGGTGGTGATTTTGGATTGCTGCTTTAGTGGTGCAATTGCTCGGGATATGACTCCAAGAGACGACAGCACGGTAAATTTGCAAGAGGAGCTAGGCGGAAAAGGGCGAGCAATTCTGACTTCTTCCACATCCACTCAGTATGCATTTGAGCAGGAAGGTTTAGAACTTTCAGTTTACACACGCTATCTAGTGGAGGGAATTGAAAAAGGAGCAGCCGATAAAGACGGAGATGGACGGATTTCTGTTGATGAACTGCATGAATATGCCAGTATTAAAGTCAAGCAAGAAGCCCCAGCAATGACACCGAAAATATACCCAGTGGAAGAAGGTTACAAAATTTACCTGTCTAAAGCACCAAAAGGTGATCCAAAGCTTATTTATCGCAAACTAGTTCAAGAATTGGCAAAGGAAGGCAGTGGTGAAATTCATGAACTCGATCGCATTATATTACAAGTGAAACAGGAGAATCTGGAACTAACGCTTGAGGACACAAAATCAATTGAAGCAGAGGTTTTAAAACCTTACCAAGAGTATAAAAGAAAATTGGAAAAGTATGAAGAGGCTTTCTACAAGGCGATAGAATCAGATTCTAATCTCAGTGAGAGAACTCGTACTAGGTTGAAACGTCTTCAGGAACTTTTAGTACTTAGGGATGAAGATATAAAACCAATTGAAGACCGAATTCGTGAGAGAGAAGATTCAACAACTCTCGGCGGCAAAAATAAAGATACAGCAAAAAGAGAAGATATCATAATTCGCAAACAGTCAAATGCCCGGACTCGGATAAATACTCGGCCTACCCAAAATAACAATTTTCTACAATACATAGTAGCCAGCGTCATCGGAGTAATTGGAGTAGGTATTGGCGTTGGCAGTACTGTATTCTACTTTTTGATAACCAAACATACATCTCAACCTGTAGTTCCGCCTATAGTAAATTCCTGTGGTAAAGAGACCTATAGTTTGAATGACAGAATTAGCCTGGGTGAAGAAATTTTATTAAAACAAGATACAAATCCAGATAAAGAAGCTGGAGTTCAAGCATTTTTAAATGGTGATTGTCAGACTGCTATTAATAAGTTTAATTCATACCGTCAAGCGAATCTTACTAATAGAACAGACCCAGAAACATTGATTTACTTGAATAATGCTAAAGCTCGTCAGAAAGGAGATCGGCTCAAAATTGCTGTGAGCGTACCTATTGGGACAAATCCAAATGTAGCAAAAGAGATACTGCGCGGTGTGTCCCAAGCTCAAGATGAGGTGAATAGCAGTGGCGGTATCAATGGCAAAGTTTTGGAGGTAGCGATCGCTAATGATGATAACGATCCAAGTGAATCTGCACAGCTTGCCACTCGGTTTGGCAAAGATGCCAACATCTTAGCTGTCGTGGGACATAATTCTAGTAATGCTTCTCTCTCAGCAGCCCCAGTCTATCAAAAAGACGGGTTAGTGATGATCTCTCCCACCAGTTATGCCCAAAACCTTGATAGGGTTGGCAATTATATCTTCCGTACTGCTCCTAGTGTTAAATCCATAGCTGATAGCGTCTCTAATTACGCCATTAAAATAGCGGGTAAAACCAATTTTCTTATCTGTGTTGATTACCAAGGGATAGATAATCAGTCGTTTAACAATGAGTTTGTTAAAGCGATAAAAGCTGCTGGCGGTCAGATTAATTCTACAGAATGCGATATTTCTGCTCGTGACTTTAACCCTAGTGCTGTCATTTCTCAAGCTGTACGTAGCGATGCTAATGCCTTGGTGTTAGGTCTTTATGTAGACAAAATAAAGCAAGGTCTAGCGGTGGTACAATCTAATCAAGGGCAGTTGACTGTATTTGGTAGTCCTACACTTTTCACTGACGAAACCTTAAGGAATGGCAGCGGTATCAACGGACTGATAATCTCTGCACCTTGGTATCCCACAGCTTTTCCTAATAACATCTTTCCGCAAAAAGCCCAAAAAGTTTGGGGTGCAACTGTCAATTGGCGAACAGCTACGGCTTATGATGCAACCTTGGCGATCATCGCAGGTTTACAACGAACTAACAGACGCGATGAATTACAAAAAGAGTTGCATAGTCCGAGTTTTTCAGTCGATGGTGCAACGGGAAAGATTCAGTTTTTACCATCAGGCGATCGCTTAAATAATGAAATATTCTTAGTTAAAGTTCAACAAATATCTGGCAGTGATAAATATCAATTTATGCCGATTAAACCTTAGTCTTGTAGCAATTAATAGCGATTGCATCCCGTATTTAACATAGCGATCGCACTTACTAATTCTGACATTTAAAAATAGCGATGCCTACAGCGGTAAACTACGCACTTATTTGTTGTGAGATTTGGAAAGAGCGATCGCATTTGTTTGTTGTGATTTTTCAAAATAGCGATCGCATTTGTTTGTTGTAATATTTGAAAGTGGCGATCGCATTTGTTTGTTGTGAGTTTTCAAAATAGCGATCGCATTTAGTCTTTCGCTTACATTTCACAAAATATCTGGATTTTCACCCAATTCTCTCAATCTAGCTGCTAAACGAGCCGCTTTTGCAGCTGCGGCTTCTTCTCGTATACCAGCAGTTTCGGCTTGTGCAACTGCGGCTTGTGCTTGTGCAACAGCAATTTCCGCCTGCGTGACTGCGGCTTGTGCTTGTGCAGCAGCAGCTTCGTCTGGTAACAAAACCAAATTGCCAGCTACATCGTAAAACCGCAACCATATCGCCGTTTCTCTGTCTATTGTTCCTTCATGGGTTCCCAACCATAAACCTAACTTTTGACACCACAGCCAACCACGCTCATTCGGTGTCAAAGATTGATATTGCTGATTATGATCTAAATGCCACCCCTGCAAAGAATTTGGGTCAAAGGGGTCATAGACAAAATAATCTGAAGTATGAAAAGTTTGTTCGTAAAGGTCTTTCTTAACAGTTTTATCTATTTTGGCTGTAGATGGTGACATTAATTCTACAATCACATCAGGATAACGACCGTTTTCTTCCCATACTACCCAACCTTGACGAGAATTAATTCCATCCACATTCAAGACAGCAAAGAAATCGGGGCCACGGAAATCCTGGTTACGTACTTGGGCGCTGCTGTAATAAATAAACATATTGCCCCCAGTGAAGAAATCATTGCGATCAGCCCAAGCTTGCTGCAATGACCGAATCAACACATTCATGGCAATACGGTGGCGATTTGATTCCAAGGGTTGTCCGTCATCAAAAATTAAATCTGTCGGCGGTGTAGGGTGTTCCCAATCTAGAATAGCTCTTGGATTGTTTTCGGTAGTCATGAGCGATCGCCTTTCTCAGAAAGCCTTAGATTTTTATCATAAATTATTCTTTACCCAATCTCTAAAATTACGCATAGCTTGACTTCTGTCAATTGTTAAACACTGCTGAACATATTCATTGACTAATTCAACAATTGGGATACCAGGAAAATTAGGACTAGATTCAGATTTTATATATTTCCCTTCTTTTAGGAATAAAATTTCTAAACCTTGTTGTGTATGTCGCCAAAGTTCAGGAACTCCCAAAATTTCATAATTTTGAAATCGAGTCCGAGAAGTAATATCAATTTCGATTGCTAAATCTGGTGGTGGATCTATATTTAAATCTATGCATTTTTTGCCAATTACAGCAGCTTGATTTTGAATATAAAAACTGGTGTCTGGTTCTACTGCTTGGCGCATTCGCTCATTTTTTAGTGTTGTGGAGCCAAAAGGTTCAAAATCAATTTGTAGTATTTCTAACAAGATTTTGACTAAATCACCAATAAGTTCTTTATCTTTTTCGTGTTCTGGTAGCGGAACCATAATTTCTAACCAACCATGACTATAAGAAATACGTGCAGCACGTCTTTCTCCCATTTCTTCTAAAATATCTTCTAACTGCTGCCAACTAATATCTTGAAGTAACATTTGTTGACCAGGTTTAACAATAATTTGTTGCAGTTTTAAAAGCATATTACCTCAGAGAGTTGATGTAGTAATAATTGTATGTAGCAGATGGAATTTACAAATCAACTTTCTTAAAGTATATCGCCTTTGACTATGAGTGTAGAAATTAGCCAAAAAAACTTATTGATATAATCTTTGACTGTTTCAATTTTGTCAGCAATTTTTAATTTTTACTTGTTAAAGGAATACGGATGGTAAACTCTGTTCCATATCCTGGGGTTGAATCAACTTCAATAGTTCCTCGATGTTTATCTACAACAATTTGATAAGCGATCGCCATTCCTAATCCGATTCCTTTACCCACAGGTTTAGTAGTAAACATATGGTCAAATACCCGTTGCTTGACATTCTCTGACATCCCAATACCATTATCGTAAATCTGAACGATCGCGCAATGACTTGATTTGTCAATTTGGGTTTGGAGCTTAATTTGATTAGGCTTAGTTTTAAGCTCCTCAAAACTTCGTTTTTGGCTGGCTTCTTCTAGTGCATCGATCGCATTCACGAGAACATTCATAAACACTTGATTGAGTTGCCCTGCGTAGCATTCTACTAGCGGTAGATCGCTGTATTGCTTAACGATCTGAATTTCTGGTAGATTGGGCGTAGCTGTAAGGCGACGGTTCAAAATCATCAGAGTGTTATCTAATCCTTCGTGAATATCTACAAATTTCATATCTGCTTCATCGAGGCGTGAGAAATTACGCAGCGACAGCACAATTTCACGAATGCGTTTGGTTCCCACTTGCATTGATGCCATTAATTTAGGTAAATCTTCTGCAAGAAACTCAATATCAAGGTCTTGAACGCGATCGCTAATTTCGGGGGTAGGATTTGGATAGGTTTGTTGATAAAGCTTGAGTAAATCGAGGATATCTTGGCTGTAAACGCTGGCATGGTTGAGATTAGCATGGATAAAATTGGCGGGATTATTGATTTCATGTGCCACTCCAGCCACTAATTGTCCCAGACTAGACATTTTTTCGGTGTGGATGAGTTGAGCTTGAGTATTTTGCAATTCTTTCAGGGTTTTGCTGAGTTGTTGCGTCTGCTGGCTAGAAATCAAGGCGCGATCGCGAATCTGTTCATATAGTTGCACCTGTCGCCACGCACTAATCAACCCAACCGCCAGCAATCCTCCCAAAACGGTAGCCAACAAATTCAACGCCTGTAATGGCGATTCAATATTTTCTTTTAGCACAATTAACGCTACTGACCAATTTGCCTCTCTGAGGGGAGTGTAAGCAACATAGCTCCATTTACCATCCAGTTGAGCTAATTCAATACTTGTGCGTTTAGCTACCATTTTTTGGGTAATTTCCGCTAACCTGGGATTGGGTGAATTAAGGAAACTCTGAGCGGCTTTTTCGGCTGTACCAATTAGTTCCGTGTTGGGATGGGCGATGGGAACTCCTTGAGAATTCAGCGCAAAGGCATAGCTGCCTTTACCTTGATGCAAATTGCCGATCGCCTCAACGACTCGGTTAATTGGAATTCCTCCCATTAAAACACCTGCTGGCTTTATGCCTGTTTCGGCAGGAATCGGCGAACTAATCTGAATCTGTAACTGTTTAGTTGTGCGTCCAATAATTGGATCGGTTGCTACTGTTTCACCTGCTATACTCCGCTGAAAAAATTCTCGGTCTTTAACATTGAGATGATCTCCGTGAGTATTGATTAATAGAGCATCCGGTGTGACCAACCCCATGAGCAAAAACGTTTGTAGCCGCTTCAATTCAGATTGCAAGTAAGGTTCCATTACAGACCAATCGAGCGATCGCACCACACCAGAATTTGCCAAAGTATTAATTTCTGTTTTACGAATGGCTAACCAATTATCAATATCATCCTGGCCTTTGCGTGTTTTTAATAGTACTTGTTCTTTCAGACTATCGAGCAGCAATCCCTTAACAATTTTGTAACTAGTGATAGCTGTAGCGCTAATACTAATAGACAAAAATACTACGATTGATAATAATATAAAGTTACGCGATCGCCATTTAAATGAGTAGTATTTTTTGTCGATTTGGGCATTCCATCGGGGATTAATTTTCAACCATACTTTCCGCAATTGAAGCATCATTGTAGCTTGACTCCAAACTAAAATTTTAAAAAGCAAAAATGAAAAGTGCTGAGTAAAGTGGAAATTACTCAGCACGGGCTAAACACTCCGCTATCGCTAACAGTACTCAACACTCATTATTGTTGTTGAGTAGAGATTTGAATGACAAACTCTGTACCTTTTCCAAGTTCGGAAGTACAAGAGATCGAACCGCCATGTGCTTCTACCACAATTTGACGAGCGATCGCTAATCCTAATCCAGTGCCTTTTCCTACAGCCTTGGTAGTGAACAAATGGTCAAACACTTTTTGTTTAACCTCCGGTGGCATCCCCACCCCGTTATCAGCAATCTTAATCAAAACATTTTGACCTGAATCTACTACACGAGTTTGAATAGTGATGCAATTGGGGTTGGCAAGAATCGCTTCCAAACTGCGTTCTGTATTGTATTGTTCAAGCGCATCAATGGCATTTGCTAACAAGTTCATAAACACTTGATTAAGTTGTCCCGCAAAGCATTCCACTAGGGGTAGCTTGCCATAATTCTTCACTACCTCAATTGCTGGACGGTTTTCATTAGCTTTTAAACGGTGTCTGAGAATCAGAATAGTACTGTCAATCCCTTCGTGAATATCAAAAGGAACTTTATAATCCTTATCTGCTCTGGAGAAGGTTCGCAAACTGGTACTGATACTACGAATACGGTTAACACCCAATTTCATCGAGTCTAGTAATTTAGGCAAATCTTCGCGTAAATAATTCAAGTCGATGGCATCAATTTCATCTTGAATATCTAAACTGGGATTGGGAAACTTTTGTTGATAAAGATTAATTAGTCCAAACAAATCTTTAACATAATCTTTGGCAGGTTCAATATTACCAGCAATGAAGCCTACAGGATTGTTGATTTCATGGGCAACACCTGCTACCAGATTGCCAAGAGCAGACATTTTTTCATTTTGCACCACTTGCAATTGCATCGTTTTGAGTTCTTCCAACGCTTGTTCCAACTGTTGTTTTTGCTGCTGTAACAATTGTTGTGCTTGTTGGCGTTCAGTGATGTCTTCAGATGTGCTTAGAATGCCAAAAACGTTTCCTTCTCTATCTTTTAGAGGAATTTTATTTGTATTAGACCACTTTTGTGTTCCATCTACTTGCTGCACGGTTTCGATAATGTTGAGTTCCGCTTCCCCAGACTCAATAATGCGGCGATCGCGCGCTACAAAAAAATCTGATTGCTCCTTAGTCCAGCGAAGGTCATAATCTGTTTTCCCAATAACATTTTCTGGCATTCCTAGACCCCAAGTTTGCGTAAATTTATGATTACAGCCTAAATAAACACTATTGCAGTCTTTCCAGAAAACAGATTGTGGAATATTGTCAATAATTAACCGCAAAAATTGTTCCGTCTGTCCCAAGTTTTCTAGAGCATCTTGTGCTTGCTGATAAAGCCTAGCGTTTTCTAGGGAGATTGCAGCTTGAGTACATAATAGATTGAGAATTTCGACGCGATCGCTACTAAACGCCCCAGTCATCAGATTGTTTTCTAAATATAAAATCCCTAAGAGTTTTCCTTGATAGAGAATCGGCGTACACAGCAAGCTTTTGGGTTGCTGACGAATAATATAGGGATCGGCTATTAGCGCTGGATGCAATGTTGTATCAAAGATAACGGTAGATTGCAAGTTACGTTTAACGGCGTAAATTAGACTATGGGGAACGTCTGCACTATCTTCCACAAAAATGGACTGTAACACTGTTGATTGTTGCCCAACTTGAGCCATCGCCTCAACTAGCAATCTATCTTCTTTAAGCAGTAGTAATGTACACTTATCTGCTCCAGCATTTTCAATCACTACTTGTAGCAGCTTCGTAAGTAATTTATCTAATTCAATTTCACTGGAGAGAGCCTGAGAAGCTTTTAAAACTGTTGCCAAATCTAGCATTACTGATGTATTGCTGCTAGATGTTACTGATTTATGAATGCTTGGGTGGAAGGTAGTAATGCTGTCAATATTTGCGATTGTGTCATTGGGTGTGAGTGGCGATCGCCTCTGTTGTAAAATTGGGGCTAACAGTTGTGGATAACGCTGTTCTAGGTCATCGACTTTAGCTTTAGCATCCCAACGGGTGTAGCAATAGTAAGCATTAATTAAATACTCTTGAGCAATGCGTTCTTTGCCCCATTCTAAATAAAACTTGGCTGCAAGCTCGTTGGCGAGAGCTTCTTCGTTGACATATTCGTTTTCTTTGGCTTTAGCAATGGCGCGATCGTATGACTCGATTGCATCCATATATTTACCAGAAATTCTTGCTATTTCCGCAGATAACAAGAGATATCGATGTAGAAAGTTGTCTGGGCAACTATTCGCCCAGTTTTTCTGAATTTGTTGATGCTCTCGAATAATGTCCCAATACTGCTTTTTCTTCTCTAATGTCACATTGGGATAAAGAGCTATCAAGCTGAGTGGATAATAGAAATGATACTGAATAATTGGGAAAAAACCAGAGTTACAACCAAGAGTTTTCTCAGCTTCTTCTGCTGCTTGCACAGCATCTACGTAACGACCATAAAGGTACGACAATTGGATTTTAAGAAAGCAGTACCAATTAATTCCATGATCGAAGTTATTTTTCTGTCTCCATACTTCGATATAGGGAATATCTTCGTCGTTGCGATCGCCTAATAAATCGGTATTTTTAGATATATCTTGCAGATTTAATAAAAACTGCTGCTGTAAAGTAAATGCATATAGCATATTGGCATCATTAACCTGTTGGACATAACTCAGATATTTTTCAGTTTCCGCGTAAACATCTGAGAGGCGATCGCCTTTAATTAACATCGCCCAAATCAAAAACGAAACGGCCCAAACACCAAACACCAAATTTCCTGTTTCTTGACATATTTGGAATGATTGTTGAGAAAGTGGCAAATTCGTTTTCAAATGCTGATTATAGGGATTAATCGTGTGTGCAAAGATATTATTGGTCTTAAAAATAAATTGAGTACTATTAAAGTGACGATCGAGTTTTAGTGCTAATGTACCGAACTCATAAGCAGTTTGATAATTTCCTTGATTTGCCAGACTCATCCCATATATACAGTAAGCAAAACCAGAGCTTTCTGCATTGCCATATTTAAACGATAAATTGATCGTTAATAGAGGAACCAAGCAACTGAGGTATCGATCTCCTCCCATATAAGCTGCTGCCCAAAGGTCAGCTAAAATACCCATACAAACCTTCTTCTCTGAATCTGTCATCTCAGGCAGATCGAATAAATCTGATATGCGAATCGTTTGCAGTTTAGCTTTTAATTCTTGAAGTTCGGTTTCGATAACAGCTTGCTGTTCTTCAGGAGTGACTAGCAGATTCATTCCCATAATGCTCAAACCTTTTACTCCAGCTTCAATACTAGCTGCTATATTTTCACCCTGAGTCATTCTCAGATACATCTGAATCCTATAAATCTCTACTTGCTCAAACCTATCTTGGCTTTGAGCTAACGCTATCTCAAATAATTTCTCGGCTTGGTCAAAGCTGCCAGTTAGATATTCACATTCTGCGGATTCTCGATGTAATTCAAATGCAATTTTATAATTAACTAACCAACTTTCTGCTATCAGCAAGCTTCTACCCAATGTAAAATATTTTAGGGCTGCTTTATAAGCAGTAGAAGCTTTTGCTTTCTTACCAGCAATTAGATTCAGTTGAGCAAGTTCATATCTTTGAGATTGCCCATCAATTATGTCAATTCCCTCATTTAGCTGATTAACAATATCAAAAATGCTGGTTTCAAGCTCTTCGGGTGATGTATTGTTTAACAGTAATTGCCCAATCTTGAAATGAGTAGCTTTTCGTTGAGATTCAGGGATAAGAGAATAAGCCGCTTGCTGAACGCGGTCATGAAGAAATCTGTAAGAGCAAGAATCAGGAAAATTGTGTTGCTGAAATTCGGAGTTTTGAATTCTCAATTCAGACTCGTCATGATAGAACTTGTAAACTTCATTGGTAGGAATAATCAACCCATCTTGCAAAGCTTTCCAAAAGTCTGCGGCTGTTTCGACTTGGGATTTTTCATGGACGATCGCTAACGTCGCTAAATCAAATTGATTTCCTACACAAGCCGCTAACTTCAAAACTTCTTGAGTTTTTGCTGACAATTTCTGAAGCTGAATTGCCATAAACTCTACTACATCATCGGTAAGAGCGAGCGATCGCACCTGAGCAATATCACATTCCCAATAACCACCATTAAAATTAAATGTAATTAGTTTATCTTGATGTAGCGCTTTGAGAAACTGGGTGCTGAAGAAAGGATTTCCTTTAGTTTTGCTCAATACTAATTCTGTTAGAGGTGTGGCTAAAGCTAAAGAGCAACTCAATGTATCTGCAACCAAATGATTGATAGAAACTCGATCGAGAGGTAATAAAGTAATCGTATTGACTGTAGCATCTAACTTTTGAATCTCTTCTAAAGTCAGTATCAGGGGATGTACTGGGTTGACTTCGTTATCTCGATAAGCACCAATTAACAATAAATAGCCGATGTCAGCTTCGCTCATTAACAAGTGCATTAAGTTTAAAGAAGCAGCATCTGCCCATTGCAGATCGTCAATAAAGATCGCTAATGGATGCTCTGATGCAGTGAAGACTTGAGTGAATTTCAAAAACAGCGAATTGAAGCGATTTTGGGCTGCACCACCAGAGAGTTCTGGCGCAGGAGGCTGTTTACCAATCATACTTTCCAGTTCTGGAATCACCTCAATCATCACTTGTCCGTGTTCACCCAAAGCAGAAATAATTTTGCGCTTCCATTGCTGGAATTGGGCGTCAGTTTCACTTAGCAGTTGCCTGATTAAGTCTCGAAAGGCTTGCACAAAGGCAGAGAAAGGGATGTTGCGCTGGAACTGGTCAAATTTACCTTTAATGAAATAACCCCGTTGTCGCACAATTGGCTTGTGGACTTCGTTCACCACAGCAGTTTTGCCAATGCCAGAAAAGCCCGCTACCAACATAATTTCAGTGCTTCCCTGGCTGACTCTCTCAAAGGCATCCAGTAAATTTTGAACTTCGGCTTGGCGACCGTAGAGCTTTTCTGGGATGATGAAGCGATCGCAAATATCCCGCTCACCCAATTGAAAGGATTTAACCCTGCCAATTTCTTGCAATTGAGACAAACATTTTTCTAAATCAAATTTCAGCCCTAATGCACTCTGATAGCGGTCTTCAGCATTTTTCGCCATCAATTTCATCACAATCCCACAAAGAACTTCGGGAATAGATTCTTCATTTTTGAATTTTGAGTCGCACCTTTGGTGCGCTTCCAGCGCAACTTGAATTTTGAATTGCTCTGGAAGCTTTGCAATATGACAGTGAACCAACTCCATCGGATCGTTAGACTCAAAAGGCAGATGTCCAGCCAGCAATTCATAGAAGGTAACGCCGAGGGAATAGTAATCACTGCGATAGTCAATTCCACGATTCATCCGCCCGGTTTGTTCTGGAGAAAGGTAAGCGAGAGTACCTTCTAAGACGTTGGGACTGTGAATTTCGCGGGTTTCTCTAGGTAAAAGAGAGGCAATACTAAAGTCAATTAACTTGACTTGCTTAGTTTCCGGGTTGATGAGGATATTGGCAGGCTTAATATCTTTGTGGATAACCTGATGGCGGTATAGTCCGTCAAGAATATTACTTAGAGCGATCGCAATATCCAAAAACTCTGTCAAAGTATATTGATTGCTGGCCATTTTTTGGTTGAGCCAATCTCTGAGGGAAATACCACCAAAATCCTCCATCACCAAAGCATAGCTGTTGCGGTAAGGTTCCAGGCTGTAGGGATGAACAATACCGGGTAGGTCAAGATTTTTAGCAATAGTGTACTGATTACGGAACAGCAGCAGTTCATTGAAGTTAGGATACTCTTGCTGGAGCAGTTTAATCACAACCGGAAGTCGATCCGCCTCTCGAATAGCACGGTAAACTACGGTTCTAGAGCCTGCATAAAGTTGTTCGCTAATTTGATAGTTCAAAAGCTTGTCCATCGGCTCAACTGCTGTATTCATACTTCATCAACTCTTGTGAAATCAGCTATTTATTTAAAGTAGTTTGCCCAAGAATAAGCTTTTGCTAACTCAGTTTTCTTTTAAACAATCGCATTGTACGCGTGTAATCTATCTGTAGCTCCTTCAGCAAAACTACGCTATTTCCAGTAAAATCAAATTCTAAGGACTGTGGATTTGGGAGAAATTTGGGGTGCCTACACTTGGCGTTAACATTGACCACATCGCCACTATCCGGCAAGCGCGGCGGACAGTGGAACCAGACCCAGTAGCGGCGGCGGTACTGGCAGAATTAGCAGGTGCAGATGGAATTACGGTGCATCTGCGTGAAGATCGGCGACATATCCAAGATCGGGATGTGCGGATATTGCGGCAAACAGTGCGATCGCATCTTAATTTAGAAATGGCCGCTACAGATGAAATGCTGGCGATCGCTCTCGATATCAAACCAGATTACGTGACTTTAGTCCCCGAAAAGCGCGAAGAAGTCACAACAGAAGGCGGACTAGATATTGCCCTCCAAATTGCTAGAATAGGTGAGATAGTCGATAAATTGCAAAGCGCTAGCATTCCAGTTAGTTTATTTATCGATGCCCAACCAGCACAAATTGAAGCATCTGTCAAGACACAGGCGCAGTTTATTGAATTGCACACCGGACAATATGCTGAGGCTAAAGATGAAACAAATCGCCAGCGAGAATTAGCCATATTAGCAAAAGGGTGTGAACAAGCGATTCAAGCCGGATTGCGAGTTAACGCTGGTCACGGACTCACCTACTGGAACGTCTATCCGGTGGCTGCGCTTCCAGGCATGGAAGAACTGAACATTGGTCATACCATCATCAGTCGGGCAGCATTAGTAGGTATGGAAAGGGCAGTCCGCGAGATGAAACAAGCTATAAGGGGGGATGGGGAATAGGGCATGGGGCATTGGGCATTGGGCATTGGGCATTGGGCATTGGGCATTGGGCTTTAGGAGTGCTGAGTGCTGAGTTAGGAGTTAGGAGTTTTGTTTATCTCCTTGTCTCCTTGTCCCCTAACTCCCTCGCTCCCTCATCTCCCTGCTCCCCTGCCCCCTACTCCCTGCTCCCTATATAAAAAGAGGGGTTGTCACTGCGAAATCTAGAAATTGGGATCGAATCTTCAGCAAAAACTTCTATGAGCGCAACACAATCTAACAACCTGCCACTTTGGGTACAGGATCGGGATAAGGTGATAGCAGAAAGTACTGATGTCAAGTGGCGCTATCAGACACCGCCTGATTATTCCCGTTCAAAAGAGAATCTTGCTAAAGAAAGTATCTATAATCATCTTGAAGGAACACTGGAAGCGATCGTGCAAAACTTGGTGAGAACCTTCGAGATGGAGGTATCCTTCAAAGCTAACCCGCAAGAGTGGTTATCTATTGTGAATGACAACTTTCGCGTCAGTACCAATGGCGGAGTAGAGTATACCGCAGCAGATTTATCAGCCCAAGGTACTTACAATCTATTTATGCCTGATTCAGAGCATTACAAAGCTTCAGAAGAAAGCTTTGAATCATCCGCAAAAGTCTTCCACACAACATTTCCTCAAGGATTTCCTTGGGAAGTGCTGGAAGTTTTCTCAGGGCCACCGAATGTAACATTTAAATGGCGGCATTGGGGACATTTTAACGGAGAATATAAAGACCATGCACCTACTGGAGAAACAATAGAAATTATCGGTATGAGCATTGCAAAAGTTACCGATGACTTGAAGGTTATTTCCTTAGAACATTACTTCGACAATAATCTGTTCTTGGAAAAGCTAACATCTGGTGGCAAACAGACAAAATCTGAAAACCAGAAAAGTGCTTGTCCGTTCAGTTCTTGGTTCAAGAAATCCCAGAAAAGTTAGTTAGTTTTGTCAGGGTACAGAGTCACTGTGCCCTGAAATTATTCACATAGCAAGCAAAGGATGAAAATGCAAACATACCATTACGTTTTGGCAAGTCACCGCTTTCTTCTCGAAGAAGAACCGATACACGAAGTTCTCAAAGAACGCACCCGTAACTACCACGAACAAGAAAAAGAAATAGATTTTTGGTTAGTTGAGCAACCAGCTTTCTTGGAAACACCGCAGTTTAAAGAGCTAAAAGCAAAATGTCCCCAACCAGCAGTAGCAATTATTTCTACAAATCCTCAATTTATTACTTGGTTAAAACTGCGTTTAGAGTACGTTATTACTGGCGAATTCCAGGCTCCTTCTGAGGCAATACCAGATGCTTTGGCATCGCTTACTACCGTATCTTAGGCATAGCGCATTCGACATTGGGCATGGAGAAAAGATAAGGAAGATGGGGAAACAAGGGAGATTGTTCAATAATTCTCCCTTGTCCCCTTGTCTGCTCTGCTCCCCTGCCCCTCTGCCCCTCTGCCCCTCTGCCTCTTCCCCCACTCCCTGATTTTATTTTTGAGTAACAAAATATATTTTTTGACACATATTTCATCACCATACTGAAGTAGCTAGGTTTTCAGCTTTTTTCTTATAAAATCTTCTAGGACACCTTAATTTACATAATCTAACTTTTGTGCATAGATTTCAGAATTTCCCAAGTGTTTTAGGATTAGCGATTGTAGGGTTGATTGGTGGCATGAGTTCTGTACTTGCTCAAAAAACCATTCCCTCTTGTCAACCACCAAATGCGGGTGAGTATCTTTTATTAGTAGTCAGTCCCACAGCAAATAATCAAAAGCAGTTACGTAGCGCTTTACCACCTGAACTTAAAACTATCACCTGCAAATATCTCAACGAAACTGTGACGCGAGTCGGGGGCTTTAACAAAATTGATGATGCTAATCGTTGGGCAAGATATGTCAGCAATATTGTTGGCTTGTCTGCCATAATTACTACTCGACCAACGACAACGGCAGATGTGCAGCCACAATCACAGCCCAAACCACCTCAGCAGACAGTCAGCTATAATCCTCAAGCATTAGGAGAAGGTTATGCAGTACTGGTAGATTATTATAACCGTCCAGAACTAGTAAATAGTGTGCAGCAAGTGGTCGGAGGTAACGTCGGTTTTGTTTCTTATGGACAACGCCCTTACTTGCTAGCAGTTTATACCACTAACCAAACTGAAGCGTATAATACATTGCAAAAGCTAAACAATGGCGGTTTCGTTGCCAGCCTAGTAGATAGTCGTAAAGTGATTCTGCTGCGCTCGACTGTGCGGTTTTAGCGATCTTAAGTTCACTGGTATCCTGAAGCGACATACCAGAGTGGTAATTTGTCAATTGACCTAATTTGTGATTTTAAATTCAAAATTTCAAAGGGTTTTCAGCGAATATATTTATACTCGCTTTGCGTGAGGCAAGTTCTTTGGAACAAATCCTTTCATTCTTAATTCCCTAAATTTATTCACGGGGTAAATTTAAAATCCAAAATTCAAAATTGATTGACAAATTACCAGTTATTAATTATCAATAGCCCTCAAACAAAGATTTATTGCTCTAGTTTAATAAGCAGACCTAGCTAACCAATAGATGGTTATACCCAAAGCCGATCCAGCGATTACTTGAACTGGTGTATGTCCGAGTAATTCTTTCAGACGGTCTTGGCTAAAGTCTGGTTTTTCATGGAATAATTCATCAATCATTTGATTGAGAATACGAGCTTGCTTGCCAGCTGCTTGGCGAACTCCGGCTGCATCATACATTACAATGATGGCAAAAACGATCGCAACGGCAAAATCAGGAGATGCCCAACCCAGTGTTTGCCCTACACCAGCGGCTAAAGCCGTAACCAGAGCCGAATGGGCACTGGGCATACCTCCGGTTGTCACCAAAACACGCACATTCAGTTTGCGATGTTTGACGATCTCAACTACGAGCTTTAATGCTTGAGCAATTAAACAAGCTACCAGAGCAACCAGCAGTACCCGGTTGTCTAAAATGTTGCCTATGTCCTGCATGTTATTTTGGTTAGGTTAGTAAATATTAGCAGCAGTTGTTGGTTGAGGAAACATTTAGATTCAACCCAAAATCCAAAATTAATCTATCACGTTAGAAAAAGACCAGCGATTCAAAATAACCTAAAAGCTTATCAAGTAAGCTTTTATAATTTTGAATCAGTGAATTTTTAATTTCGTTGGGCAGTAGTAGTACAGTATGGTGTAAATAAACCACCCATTCCCAATCAATGAAACGCTTGCGGTATAGGAATTACGAATTACGAATTACGAATTACGAATTACGAATTACCTAAAGCGTTACTAGTTATTACGGCTGATAATAAAATGAGCGATCGCTTGGAGTGGTTTAGCTCTGTCTCCAAATGGTTCTAATTCCACACAAGCTTCTTTAACTAGCTCTTGGGCAATTGATCGCGATTCCTCAAGTCCCCAAAGGCTGGGATAGGTAACTTTCTGAGCTTTTTGGTCTTTACCAGCTGTTTTACCTAATTGTTCTTGGGTAGAAGTGATATCCAAAATATCATCGATGATTTGGAATGCTAGCCCAATATTTTGAGCATAACGGGTTAGTCGCTGCACATCTTCAGGTGATGCATTAGCAATCAGCCCGCCACAAACTACGCAAGCTTCCAAAAGGGCGGCTGTTTTGTGTTTATGAATAAAATTTAGGGTTTCTAAGGAAATATCAGATTTACCTTCCGACTCTAAATCGACAACTTGACCGCCGACCAAACCACTTGCCCCCAAGGCTCGGCCAAGACGGGCAATAACCTGCAAGACCACCTCTCTCTTAACACTTTGGGGGGTTTGAATGGCAACAGACTCAAAAGCAAGAGCCAACAAGCCATCCCCAGCCAAAATCGCTACATCTTCCCCATAGACTTTATGATTCGTCAGCTTTCCACGGCGGTAATCGTCATTATCCATCGCTGGCAGGTCGTCATGAATCAACGACATTGTATGGAGCATCTCCACAGCACAAGCTGTTGGCATGGCCATGTCAATGGTTCCACCCATCATTTCACAGGTGGCAAGGCAAAGAATGGGACGTACACGCTTACCTCCAGCTAATAACGAGTAGCGCATCGCCTCATAAATCTTTTCTGGATAAATAACCGAGATAGACCGATCCAAAGCATTATCACAAAGCTTTTGTCGCTCTTTTAAATAAGCTGCTAAGTTAAATGTGGCTTCTTCTGGTGGTGTCTTTTGGACGTTATCAGTTGCTACCATTCTTTAATTCCTGACATTTTGCGATTTTTGCCTTATACGTCACAATTTTAAGGTGCTGGGGGACTGAAAAAAATGAAGAGTTAAGAGTTAGGAGTTAGGAATTAGGAGTTAGGAGTTAACAACTCTTAACTTTTAACTGATCGCTTTCAACTTTTAACTCATCACTCCTCACTCCTCACTCTTTTTCTTCTTTTGCCGCTCTAGAATAGCTAGCAAATGTATTTTCCAACAATATGGCAACAGTCATCGGGCCAACACCACCAGGAACTGGGGTGATAAATCCTGCGACATCAGCGGTGGATTCAAAATGGACATCGCCAATGAGACGACTTTTGCCATTAGCATCGGTGACGCGATTCATCCCCACATCTACCACAACAGCGCCCGGTTTCACCATATCAGCAGAGATCAATCCGGGATGACCTACTGCTGCAATTAGAATATCAGCATTTTGGGTGATGGTTTTGAGGTCATGCGATCGCGAGTGAGCGATCGTGACTGTGGCATCAGCTTCTAATAGCATCAGCGCCATCGGTTTACCCACCAAAATACTGCGCCCTACCACTACTGCCTGTTTTCCCTGCAAAGGAATCTCATATTCTTGTAAAAGCCGCATCACACCAGCCGGGGTGCAGCTACGTAAACCGCTTTCTCCCCGTACTAGTCGCCCCAAGTTAACTGGATGCAGTCCATCAGCATCTTTATCGGGATCGATTTGATGTAGTAGAGTTACAGCATCCAAGTGGTTAGGTAAGGGCAACTGCACAAGAATGCCATCCACTCTTTCATCGTGGTTGAGTGCAGCAATTACCTCTTCTAACTCTTGGAGAGTAGTTTCGGCAGGAAAATGCTTACCAAAAGAAGCGATCCCAACTTTAGCGCAGGCTTTTTCTTTATTGCGTACATAAGCGGCTGACGCTGGATTATCACCAACCATCAACACTGCTAAACCAGGTGGTCGTCCAATTTTTGGTTGTAATTGTGTAATGGCAACAGAAAGTTCTTGCTGAATTTTTGCAGCTAATGCTTTCCCATCAAGGATTTTGGCAGTTTTGGTTTCCATGAAAATTCCCAGCTATGTTCGCTTTTTGTCCAAAGTCCAAAATGAAAATATTGATTTTTAACTCTTGACTTTCGACTATTATTGTGTTGCTGTTTGATGTCGTAGCGTTTCTCTCACAGTAAATTCATAATGTTTATTTTCTCAGATCAACGGCATCATCTGAAGAATAAAGAATTAGGAAGTGGGGAAGAGCAGGAGAAGAATGCCCAATGCCCAATGCCCAATGCCCGATACCCAAAATAAATTGATGGCTTTTATGCGACAAATAAAAAATTTATCTCTTTCGTTCTTGTACGGGCACAGTATTGTTCCTTACCGTTTGGGGTTAATTTTTTTCCTGATCGCAGGACTTTGTAGTTGTGGTAACTTGACATCGCCTGGTTTGCGTGGTGCTGGCTTAAAAATTGGTACAAATGTCACTCCAATTGGAGAGATTAAACCAAAACAAGACAATCAGGCTATAGTTTACATCCAAGGTCAGGTAGAAAAGCAAGCTCCCCTGATCGAACAGTGGGCTTATAAAATTAAGGACTCAACGGGCAAAATTTGGGTTGTCACCAATCAAAAAAATCTGGGTGAAGGTTCAGAAGTTGTAATTAAGGGTAAAGTTCGCTACCGAAGTATTCCCTTAGCTGGCAAAGAATTGGGGGAAGTTTATTTAGAAGAAGAATAATTAAAAATTAAAAATAAAGATATGAACAATCAACAGGTGCACGTAGCGATCGCAATTCTCTACCATAAAAACAAGTTTCTCATGCAGTTGCGTGACAACATCCCCGGTATTCTCTACCCTGGTTACTGGGCGCTGTTTGGCGGTCACATCGAACCTGGTGAAACGCCAGATGTAGCGGTAAAACGAGAAATTTTAGAAGAAATAGGCTATAATCTACCACCCTTTGTTGAATTTGGCTGTTATCCCAACGAAAGAGTTGTCCGTCATGTCTTTCATGCACCACTCTTGGTGGAATTAAATCAACTGGTTCTGAATGAGGGCTGGGATATGGCGTTATTTACGCCAGAAGATATTCGCCAAGGTAACTATTATTCACAAAATGCTGGCGAAGTGCGACCTTTAGGGGCAATGCATCAGAAAATTATGTTGGATTTTATTGAGAAAAATCCAACATAATTTGGGGATTAGTCATTTGTCATTTGTCATTTGTCATTGGGCACGAGAGGCAGAGGTACTGCTCCCCACTTCCCACATCCCTAGAAGCCAAAATAAAGTTAAAACTCTTATGAGGTGATCGCTAATGCAATCAGCAAACAAACTGCCGCGATGGTTAACTATAGGATTGGCATTTCCCATTGCCATTCTCAACGGCTGGCTATTGCTCCAACTTATACAGTATTTTCAACCCTTAGTTAGCGTTATCGCCGCCGCCATCCTACTAGCTTTTGTCTTGAACTATCCAATCCAGTTTCTCCAGGAACAAGGAGTGAAACCCAACTTAGCGATCGGGGGAGTGTTACTTTTGACTCTGGTGGTTTTAGTAGCTTTAGGCATCACCTTAGTTCCCCTGATTATTCAACAGCTCGTTGAACTGGCTAATATTTTGCCCAGTTGGATTGATTCTGGTACTCAGCAGCTGCAAGCTTTTCAAGATTGGGCGTTAAGTCAACAGCAACTTCCGATTAATTTAAGTGGTTTATTCACCCAAGTTCTGGAACGATTATCTAACCAACTTCAGTCCTTCACTGGTAGAATTCTTGGTTTTGCTGTCGATACCATTGGTATTGTCCTCAATGTGCTGCTGGCGGTAGTGCTGACTATCTACCTAATATTGAATGGTGAACGTCTTTGGGACGGAATTTTTCAGTGGTTTCCCCCTAATATTGGGCCAAGAGTACGAGAATTACTGCGAGAGGATTTCCACAATTACTTCATCGGTCAAGCAACATTGGGAGCTGTGTTAGGGGTGACAATTACTCTAGTGTTTTTGGCGCTGCAAGTTCCCCTAGCTTTACTTTTTGGTATTGGTATTGGCTTATTTTCACTTTTCCCCTTTGGTACGGGGGTAGGTATCGCCATAGTAAGTTTGTTGGTAGCGCTGCAAAATTTCTGGTTAGGGGTGGAAGTCTTAGGTGTAGCTGTTGCGATCGATCAAATTAATTCTAATATTATTGCACCTCGAATTCTCAGCAATTTGACTGGCTTAAATCCTGTGTGGGTGGTGATTTCTTTATTGCTGGGCGCAAAGTTGGGAGGAGTACTGGGTTTATTAATTGCGATCCCTATTGCCAGCTTTATCAAAGATACAACAGATAGCTGGCAAGCTGGAGAGTTTAATAAGATAGAGGATATAGAGTCAGAACCTGTGACGGTAAAAAGTGAGAGAGCAGGAACTTATACTTAAAACTCTTAACTAAAAAATTGATGATATTGTCCAGCAATCAACTGCAAAATCCTAATTTAGGATGCCAACATCATCTCCAGAAATTAACGTAATTTAAACGAATACAAAGCTAAAAAGTGTAAATTGAGAATTAGGTCAAGATAGCGGAAGAACTGTCAGGAATGAAAAAAGAGATAAAAAAGCTGAGTATTAACATTAGATATGCTTTATTAAAGGATTAAAAGCTGCTGTTGTTATTGCTAGAACTTCGCTTGGCACGTTTTTGCTGGTACATCAACTCATCTGCCTGGAATATGAGTTTTTCCAATGAAACATCTTCATTGATAACGCACTCTTGAACTCCAATACTCATTGATAGATGATAACTTCTACTTGAATTTTGATTAAATAAATCAATGTTAGTTTGTAGGCGAACACTAATTGCATTCGTACGATCTGAACATTTCGGAATGAATACAACAAACTCATCACCCCCCCATCGGGCAACGATATCAGAATCTCTATAGGTTTGACTTAGTAATTCTGCGGCGTCTACTATTACCCGATCTCCAACTTCATGTCCAAAGGTATCATTGATTTGCTTCAATCCATCTATATCTATAAATAAGAGACAACAGGGCTTTTGTAGCCGATGGGCTAGTTTTAATTGCTGATCTGCAAATAGAAAAAAGCCTCGTCGATTATACACTCCAGTTAATTCATCTGTTAGAGATAAGCGCCTAACTTCTGCCTCAATTTTTTGATGCCCCTCTATTTCTTTTTCTAATGCAGCAGTTCGATTGTGGACTCTTTGTTCTAATTCATTATAAATCTGCACGTTTTCCATTGCGACAGCTGTTGTGTCTGCCAATGCCTGTAATAGCTTTACTTTTTCTTCTGTTGGCTGATGTAACGTTGCCCAATATGTTCCAATTGCACCAATGGGGTTACACGTTCGGATCGGCACCATTGCCAAGCTTTTGACAAAAGTTGGTTGGTAAGCTGCAAATGGAATCCGTTCATCTCCATAAATATCGCTAATCACAACGGGCTGACAGTTTCGCATTGTATGCCCACCAATGCAAATACTCATCGGGAAACGTTGTCCTTTCCATAAAGGAGCGATCGCATCTTCATCTGCGTAATAACATTGATCTCCATCTCGTAGTACAAAACTAGCCCCATCTGCCCCAGTCAACTCACGCGCAGACTTTCGTACAATCTCCATGATTTGTTCTAGCGTCCGTGCTAGTGACAATGCTTGAACAACCTCAATTAAATACTCTATCCCCTGAACATAAGACATTTCAGCTTTGACATCATTAGAATCAGAAATGATGACCGGTGAAGCAGAGCTTTGAAAATTCATGCGCTTCCACCAATAAAAAACGATCGAAAATTAGTTGAGACTGCGATCGAAATTGCAATGTCCTTATTCTCAAAAACAGGACAAACGCATCTTATTTGTATAATGCTTACTCAGCCAAGGTTTAAAACATTATTTATTTTTGGAAATAAAATTTGAAATCCTTGTTGGCTATGGATTACAGAATTTAAATGCGTTTACCCTGATTTTAAAAAATTTATTATTTTATTCTATGAGAGATATTACGGATCTCTTTAACTATCTATCTAAAGAAAGATTGCAAAATTATATTGATATGTTAATTTGAGATGATTTTTGCGAATAAAATAGAAAGCTTCTCAGGTACAGACAGACACTACGGTATATTGACTTGACTTGACACAGATATTCTGTGACATAGATGATTTCTGTGTCATCTGAAAACTAATGTGTCAGAAAACGCCCCAAATGCCGTTTTTGAGTTCATCGAACTTGCATTAAATTAATCCTCTAAAATCTTGATTTCATCAAGTTGATTAATCACCACATCCGCACCTCGGACATTATCTGACTTACCTATCCAAGTGATACCAATACAACCTGCGGCTTTAGCATTACGCGCCATTTGCATATCACCAACTGCATCACCCACCATCAAGGTAGCATTCGGTTCAACTCCCAAAGCTTGGCAAGCTTGCAAAAATAGCACTGGATCTGGTTTACTGGGCCCTTCATCTACGCCCATTTGCAACTGGATATAATTACTTAATTGGTGATTGGCTACAAAATTGCGTACTTCTTCAGTTGTCGCAGCCGAGAGAATGCCAAGTTTTAGACCACCCTCCCGCAGGTATTTCAAAATTTCTAGGCTACCTACAAACAGTGGTGAAGGAGTTTCTCCAATGTATTTTTCCGCTTCATCCAAAGCTTGACGGGCTATTTTTAAGCACTCAAACCATCCTCTTCCTGTTTCGGCAATATATGCCGCAGCCGCAACTTCTGTTTCGCGGCGGCTTGCTACTGATATTAAACCTGCGGGATCTAGAAAATTGCCATTGATGCCAAATGCCATTAATAGGGGTTCCCCAGTTCCAGGAATTTGAGCATCTATTAATCTTGCTGCCTTTTGTGCTAGCGATCGCAAATACGTTTCTGAATCTTCTAGAGTACCGTTTTTATCAAACAAAATTGCCTGGATATTACTAAAAGTGATATTTTTACATTTAATGGTTGCCATAATATTTAACTTCTACTACTTCCAATTCTTAACTTTCACCGATTCTCCACATAAAAAAAGAGGGAAAAACCCTCTTTATAAAAATGATTTAATACTCTTACTTCAAAACAAGTAAAACTATAAAAAATCTATTACTCTTCAATAGCTGCTGGAATTTCCTCTTCAATTTCCGTTGCTGCTGGAATCTCTGTTTCAATTCCCGCAACGACTGGAATATCTTCCTCAAGTTCTGTTGCTGGTGGAATATCTTCGTCAAGCTCTGTTGCTGGTGGAATATCTTCGTCTGCAAGAACTTCCGCAGGTGCAGCCGCAGCAGTAGCACCTTGCTGCTTGGCTAATAGCTGTTCGCGATACTTAGCAGCCATTTCTTCCGCCTTATCGTAGACCAAATCCCGGTTTTTAATCATGTCGCCGGGTTCTGGTTCTAGCTGCTTGGTAGATAGGGAAATGCGACCCCTTTCTGCATCCAAGTCAATGATCATAACTTTCACTTCATCATTGACATTGAACACGCTATGAGGTGTATCAATATGTTCGTGAGAAATCTCAGAAATATGCAGTAGACCACTGACGCCGCCAATGTCGATGAAAGCACCGTAGGGTTTGATACCACGAACAGTACCAATTACTACTTCGCCGACTTCTAGGCGGTTCATCTTGCGCTCAACCAGCGCCCGACGATGAGATAAAACGAGGCGATTACGTTCTTCGTCTACCTCTAGGAATTTCAATGGCAGATCCTCACCTACCAATTCTTCTTTAGGTTTGCGAGTACTAATGTGGGAACCTGGGATAAAGCCACGTAATCCCTCAATTCGTACCAATGCTCCACCGCGATTGGTTGCAAATACGCCAGAACGGACAGTAGCATCTTCTGCTTGCAACTGCCGCACGCGTTCCCAGGCCCGCATATATTCAATACGGCGAATGGAAAGGGTTAATTGACCATCTTCGTTTTCATCGGTAAGGATGAAAAATTCGCGCGTTTCGTTTGACTGTAATACTTCTTCCGGGCTATCCACCCGGTTAATAGACATTTCTTGTATAGGTATATATGCTGCGGTTTTAGCACCAATGTCAATCAGAGCGCCGCGCGGCTCTATACTGAAAACTGTTCCTGGCACAACATCGCCAGGGCTAAAATGATAATCGTATTTGTCAAGTAGAGCAGCGAAATCTTCGTGAGTGAATCCAATTTCTGTAGCGGTTAAATTCTGATTGACCATGCTGATTTGTTCCTGGTTCTAGTCTCCGTAAAGGTGGTGTGACAAGCGCGATGCTTTATGTAGGCAGTACTATGGCAGCTTACACAAAACATCCTTTTTTATCCTAGCGCACAAAAGCTAGCATTAACACATATCTACTCCCAAGATTGGAAATTATATCACAACATTTGGTCATTGGTCATTGGTCATTGGTCATTGGTCATTGGTCATTGGTCATTGGTC